>NZ_JAFCWQ010000019.1:0-67475 GCF_049897665.1 Brevundimonas sp. TWP2-3-4b1
GAAGGCGTCCGGCGTCTCGCGCGCCGCGAGCCGCGCGGCCTCGTAGGCGGCGGCGTCCATATGGGCGCGTTCGGCCCAGTCGGCAGGGACGGGATACAGGTCGGGGTCGGTCATGGGGGGGACCTTCAAAGCGCTAGAAGCCATATTTTGCAAACACCTGAAGGCGGGTCACATCACCCGACAGGCCCGATTCCAGCTCCCGCTCGCCATGCATGAGCTTGGCGCCGAGATCCATGCCCGGGATGGGCGTCCAGATCAGGTTGGCCCGCACGCTCTGGGCCGACCTGTTGGTCGCGAGACCGATGATCGACGGGTCGTTGTCCACGGTCTGGGCCGACCAGGTCAGGTTCGAGCGCCACTGCGGCGACCAGATATGGCGATAGCTGGCGAAGCCGGCGACAAGGCGGATCGCCTGCAGGTCTCCGGACGCGTTGAGGACGGCGTCGTTGGCGAAGTTCAGGCCGACGTAGCGGCCGATGCCCTCGCCGCCGGACAGCATCAGACGAAGATCGTCGGCGGCGCCGACCTTGATCCTGGCTGCGGCGGACAGGCCCCAGCCCGCGGTCGAGGAGTCGATCGCGCCGACGCCTGTCGTCTGATCCCGCAGCTGGCGCACGAGGCCCGCGACCGAGGCCTCGCCCCATGGCCGGGAGATCGCATAGCGGGCGGTCAGGTCCGGCAGGCTGTTGTCGTCGGCCACGATCCGGGTCGCACCGAGATGGGGCGTGATGGTCGTTTCGGGATTCTCCAGCGCGATCGAGAACGGACCGCGCGTGTAGCGGACCTGGACCTGACGGTTGAAGACGGTTCCCTCGGAAGCCCCGACATAGTCGGCCGTGTCGGGCAGGACCGCGAGGTTCTGGAAGTTCGTCCACTCCTGGCCGAACAGCCAGTTGTCGATGGTCACGAAGGCGCGGCGCAGCGCGGGAGTGGACGGGCTGGTCGTCCGCTGGTCGCCGGTCCCCGGCAGGACCTGGAAGTCCATTTCGATCCGCGTGCCGACCTTGTGGCCGCCGATCATGCCGTCGGTCGTCAGCCAGAACCGGGTTTGACGTGCGTTGAAGTCGGTGGCTGTACTTTCGTCCGCGCCACCGACGGGGATCGAGCCCGGCAGATAGAAATCACGCAGCTGGTCGCCATTCGCGGGGTCGCCGCCGCTGTACTGACTGGCCATGAAGTCGGCCTTCACATAGCCGCCGATCTTCAGGACGTTGTTGCCGACGCGGAAGCCGTCCGCCGGGGTGACGACGGGCGGGGGCGCAGGCGGCCCGGCGGCGACGGTCTGGTCGATGCGGATGATGTCCCGGGCCTGGGCTGTCTGCTGGGCATGCGACGCCTGGACCTCGCCTTTCAGCGCGTCCAGCTGGGCCTCCAGCAGGGCGATCCGGGCCTCCAGCGCGGCGGGGCCGTCCTGCGCCCGGACCGGAGCGCCGATCAGGGCGAGCGTTGCGGCGCCGGCCATCAGGATGTGTCTGAGCATGGTTTCCTCCCGGGGTGCGTCTGATGCGCGCCTGTCGAGACCTTTCCGGAAGGAACCGCTTTGGAGCCATTAGCCATTGGTCTAGTTACGACCAAGGTCGGGGGGTGTCAGAGTGGCGCAGGGCACGCGCCGCCAGAGCGCGGCCCGGGAGCAGACGACATCATGGACCGCATCGTCATCGCCGATGATCACCCCCTGTTCCGGGCTGCTCTCGCGACGGCGCTGATGCGCGCGGCGCCCATGGCCTTGATCGAGGAAACGTCCAGCCTGGCCGGGGCGCGCGCCGCCCTGTCGGCCGGCCCGGTCGATCTGCTGCTGCTGGACCTCAAGCTGTCGGACAGCGAGGGGTTCGCCGGCCTTGCCGGCATTCGCGCCGACTTTCCCGCGGCGCCCGTCGCGATCGTCTCCGCCAGCGAAGATGAGGCCACCATCCGTCGGGCGCTTGCATTCGGCGCGGCGGGCTTCATCCCCAAGTCCGCCACCCTGGCGATCATGGTCGAGGCGCTGGCGTCCATCCTGGCCGGCGAGGTATGGGCTCCGGTCCTGCCGGATGCCCCGGTGGTCGAGTCCATGGAGGCGCGGATCGCCAGCCTCACGCCATCCCAGCTGAAGATCCTGATCGGATTGCAGCATGGACGTTTGAACAAGCAGATCGCCTTCGACCTCGGCGTCACCGAGGCGACGATCAAGGCGCATTTGACCGGCGTATTCCGCAAGCTGGGCGTTCATAACCGGACGCAGGCCGTGATCGCAGCCCAGGCTCTGACCACGGAGATCTGAGGTAGAAGGCGAACGCCGCTCAGATCCCTCTCTTGCTGGACAGGAATGCCTTGAGGTTCGCCGGCTTGACCGGCTTGGACATCAGGACGGCTCCCGCCGCCGCCGCCCGCGCGGGGAGGGTCGGGTCGGCATCGGCGCTGATCAGGGCGAGATGGCTGACGCCGCGCGCCTTCAGCGTTTCGATCACGACGAGGCCATCGGGGCCTTCGCCCAGATGGAGATCGATCAGGGCGGCGTCGAATGCGCCTCTGACCGCAACGGCCGAGGCCGCGTCCGGGGCCGTCACGACGGTCATGCCCCAGCGCGTGAGCAGGGCGCTCAGCGCCTCGAGGATGACCGGCTCGTTGTCCACGCAAAGGACCCGCAGCCCCGTCGACAAAGGCTGCAGAGAGAGCTGCGGCGTCGGCGCCGAGGCGATGGCCTCCGCGAGCGGCGCGGTGACCGAAAACGCGGACCCGCGACCCGGGCTGGATCGCAGCGCAAGCGGGTGATCGAGCAAGCTGGCGACCCGCTGCACGATGGCCAGACCCAGTCCGACGCCAGGCTCGTCGCCGCCCTGTCCCGGCAGCCGGGTGAACTCGGTGAAGATCGCTTCCCGCTGGTCTTCGGCGATGCCGCGACCGGTATCCAGGATGTCGATCCTCAACGTCTCGCCGATCGTGCGCGCCCCGACGAGGATGCGGCCCTTGTCGGTGTATCGGATGGCGTTTCCGACGAGGTTTTGAAGCAGGGAGCGCAGCAAATCGGCGTCGGACAGCACCCATCGACCTGACGATATGACGCTCAGTCGCAGCCCCTTCTCGACCGCCAGGGGTGTGAACTCGCGCCGTATGTCGGCGAACAGGGCCTCGACCGACAGGGCCCCGACGGTCGGCCGCACGCCACCGGCCTCGAGCCGTGAGAGGTTGAGCAGGGCCTTCAGCAGGCCGTGGGCGGATTCGATAGAACGATCCGCGTTGTCCACCAGACGCCAGGTCTCGGGCTCCTGCGCGCCCTTGCCCTCCTTCAGCGCCGCGATGAACAGCCGGGCGGCGTGAAGCGGCTGCAGCAGGTCGTGACTGGCGGCGGCGAGGAAGCGGGTTTTGGAGGCCGTGGCGTCCTCCGCCGCCTGTTTGGCCTCGACGAGCCGTTCGGTCCGGTCCGCCACGCGGGCCTCAAGTTGCTCGTTGGCCTCCTCCAGCGCCAGGGCCGCGCGGCGTAGTTCAGTGATATCCGTGTAACTGGTGACATAGCCGCCCCCCGACATCGGCGCGCCGGTCGATTTGAGGATGCGACCGGTCGGCTGGGCGCGCTCGTGGTCATGCGGCTCGCGGCGTCGCAGCGCCTCCAGCCGCCGCTCGATCCAGGCTTCCAGATCGTATTGTGCGACCTCACCCCGCTCGGCATTCAGCCGATAGACCGCGGCCACCGGCTGGCCGACGTGGACGAAGCCTGACGGCAGACCGAACAGCTCGATATAGCGGGCGTTCCAGGCGATGAGGCGCAGGTCCTCGTCGACCACGCTGACACCCTGGTCGATGTTGTCGAGTGTGGCCTGCAGCAGTTCCCGGTTGAACTGGACGGCCTGGGACGCCTCGTCTAGCATGCGCACCACGTCCTCCGGCGCGCGACCGCCGCCGGCGAGCGCCGCAGAGATGACCCGTCGGGCCGAGGAGGCTCCGACCGCGCCCGCCAGCATCCGCTCGGCCGCACGCGCTAGGCCCGCATCGGCCGGTTCGGCGTCCTTCAGGACGCGACCGGTCTCTCGCCCGAAGGCAGCAAAGGCCCGATCGGCCCCGGGATCGCCTACGAACCGGGCGACCAGCGTCTTCAGATCGCCCACCGAGGCGCCGGACGGGGCGGACGCCTGTTCCCGCCAGTCCGGACTCAGGCGATCGACGAAGGCGCGCGCCTGGATCCGATCGATCAGTCGTGGCTGGGCGGCTCGCGAGACCAGGACATAGACCAGGGTATTGAGGCCCAGGCTCACGAAGACGGCGGCGGGCAGGGCGTCATCCAGGCCGAACGGCCGGATCGCGCCGGCGCCGAGGGTGGAGCCGATTTGCGGCAAGGCCAGCAGCAATAGCCAGATCGCCGTGCCGCAGATGATCCCTGCGATGGCCCCGCGTGCATGGCCGTCTCGCCACATCACCGCGCCGAACAACGCGGGCGCCAGCTGGGCCAGGGCGGCGAACGACGTCAGGCCGATCGACGCCAGGCCGGACGCGCGATCAATGGCCTGGAAATAGAGCCAGGCCAGCAGAAGGATGGCGCAGATGACGATCCGACGCACCTGCAGGATGGTCTTGGCGACGTCCGACGAATCCTCTCGCCGCCGCCACCGACCGCGGGCCAGCAAGGGCAGGATCAGGCTGTTGGACGCCATGGCCGAAAGGGCGACGGTTTCCACGATCACCATGGCGGTGGCCGCCGAGAAACCACCGACGAAGACGACGGCGGTCAGCAGCGTGGCGCCTTGGGAGAAGGGCAGGTCCAGCACATACAGGTCGGGGTTGGCGATCAGCGTAAACACGCCGCCCGCCGCGAGCAGCGGCACGACGGCCAGGCTGGTGATCAGGAGATAGATCGGAAAGACCCAGCGCGCGCGGCGAATCTGGGCGGGCTGCGCCTCCTCCACGAAGGCGACGTGGAACTGGCGCGGCAGGCAGAAGATGGCGAGCGTCGCCAGCACGGTGATGGCGATGAAGCGTGCGTCGATGACCGGGGGAGCGGCCAGATCCTTCAGCGCGGCCGTCACTGCGTCGGGCGAAGGCGAGCCGAACAGGAGCAGGGCCGCGAAGATCGCAACGGCCACGAGCGCCGCGAGCTTGACGATCGACTCCAGGGCGATGGCCTGGATCAGGCCGCGATTGTGCTCGGTCAGGTCCGGGCGCCGCGCCCCGAACAGGATGGTGAACCCGGCCAGGATGCAGGCGATGACGCTGACCGTCAGCTGCTCGGACCCGGCGACGGGCGTGCCCGCGGTCACCAGTTGCCAGGCCATGGACAGTGATTTCAGCTGCAGCGCGATATAGGGCAGCGACCCCATGATGGCGACGCTGGCGACCAGGGCCCCGAGCGTCTGGCTCTTTCCATATCGGGCGGCGATGAAGTCGGCGATCGAGCCGATATTCTCGCGCCGGGCGGCGGCGGCGATTCGTTGCCAGATCGGGAACAGAACGACGATCCCGAGGGCCGGACCGATGTAGATCGGCAGGTACTCCCAGCCGTCGCGGGACGCTGTGCCGACCGCGCCGTAGTAGGTCCAGGAGGTGCAGTAGATCGCCAGCGACAGGGCATAGGCCCAGGGGCGCGGTCGACGGGCGGGCGCATGAGGTCCCGGCCGTTCCGTCCGCCAGGCGACGAAGAACAGCACCCCCATATAGGCGGCGACCATCGCCAGGATCAGCAGACTGAACATCAGGATCATCTAGAGGGGTTTGGGTCTGGCCCTGCAAGGCAAAGGGCGGGGGATCATTGCCGATCCACCCGCCCCTGCCTTTGCCGCCCTGCGTCGTGTCAGGCGTTCAGGTCGACGTCCTTGCCTTCCTTGACCAGCAGGAAGCCCAGCACCACCGTCGCCAGGGCGACGATGATCGGATACCAGAGGCCGTAGAAGATGTTGCCGGTCGCCGCGACCATGGCGAAGGCCGTCGTCGGCAGGAACCCGCCGAACCAGCCATTGCCGATGTGATAGGGCAGCGACATCGAGGTGTAGCGGATGTTGGTCGGGAACATCTCCACCAGCGCCGCCGCGATCGGCCCGTAGACCATCGTCACATAGAAGCCGAGGATGAACAGGATCAGCACCACCATCGGCTTGTTGACCTGATCGCTGTCGGCCTTGGCGGGATAGCCTGCGGAGGCCAGCGCACCGCCCAATCCGGTTTCCCAGGTCTTCTTCGCGGCCGCGAACTCGGCGGTGGGAAGCGCCTCGCCCCTGAAGCTGGGGTAGACCACGCTGTCACCGATCCGGACCTCGGCGACGGCACCCGCAGGCGCCGCCAGGTTCGTGTAGTTGACGCCGGCCTTGGCGATATAGGACTTGGCCAGGTCGCAGGACTGGTTGAACACCGTTTTGCCCACGGGATCGAACTGCACGTTACAGTCGGCCGGATCGGCATAGATGGTGACCGGCTGGGACGCCGTCGCATGGGCGAGGGCCGGATTGGCGGCAGTCGTCAGGGCCTGGAACAGCGGGAAATAGGTCAGGGCCGCCAGCAGGCACCCGGCCAGGATCACGGGCTTGCGTCCTACCTTGTCCGAGAGCCAGCCCCAGAAAACGAAGAAGGGGGAGGCGGCGACCAGGGCGATGGCCAGGAGGATGTAGACGAGGGTGGAGTCGACCTTCATGACCCGTTCCAGGAAGAACAGGGCGTAGAACTGGCCCGTGTACCAGATCACCGCCTGCCCGGCAGTCAGACCGACCAAGGCGATCAGCACCAGCTTCAGATTCGGCCATTTCAGGAAGGAGTCCTTCAGCGGCGTCGACGAGCCCTTGCCCTCGGCCTTCATCTTCTGGAACGAGGGGCTCTCCGCCAGCTTCAGTCGGATCCACAGGGACACGCCCAGCAGCAGGATCGAGACCAGGAAGGGGATGCGCCAGCCCCAGTCAGCGAACGCTTCCTCGCCGACCGCCAGGCGGACGCCCAGGATCACCAGCAGGCTGAGAACCAGACCGGCGGTCGCCGTGATCTGGATGAAGGAGGTGAAGAAGCCCCGCTTGCCCTTGGGAGCGTGCTCGGCGACGTAGGTTGCGGCGCCGCCATATTCGCCGCCCAGGGCCAGGCCCTGGATCAGGCGCATGACGACCAGGATGATCGGCGCCGCGATACCGATGGCGGCATAGGACGGCAACAGACCAACCACGAAGGTCGACAGGCCCATCAGCAGCATGGTCACCAGGAATGTGTTCTTGCGACCCCAAAGATCGCCCAGCCGTCCGAAGAAGACGGCTCCGAAGGGGCGCACCGCGAACCCGGCCGCGAAGGCCATCAGCGCGAAGATGTAGCCGGTGGTCTCGTTTACGCCCGAGAAGAACTGGGCCGTGATGATCGCGGCCAGCGAGCCGTACAGATAGAAGTCGTACCACTCGATCACGGTGCCGACGGACGAGGCGAGAATGACAAGACGGGATCGCTTGTCGAGGGCTCGCTGGTCCATAGCGGGCGCACCCACGGCGCTGTCGGTCATAGAAATCCTCCCAAATCTCGCCGTTGATCGGCTGTTCTGTCGCCGCGCAGGCGGCGTCGATCTGGACCGTGACAGCGATCGACCGCTTCGGGCAGATCGACTTTCGTCGAACAGCCTGGGTGGTGGTGGCAGGCAGGGAGCGCCCGGTCCCGTTTCGGGGAATGACGTTCGGGCGCAAAGCGTGCAGGGCAGGGTAGCGCAGGGATGTCCGTCACCGCTCTTCTCCGTCGTTCGCCCTGTCTGGTTTCCCGCAATGACCGCGTTGCGGAGCGACCGATAATGCAGCCTCGCCAGCGTCAGAAGGTCGACCCCTCTCCGTCTCGAAAGCTGCCCGTGAGTTTGGCCCGGGCAAACCCGTCAGCCTTGTCTGACAGCATGTCTGTGAAAGCGGTGACGGTCATTCGCCGCCGGGGGCATCTGTGCGTGAACGAGACCTCGCCGACGTCAGGCTGACGTCAGACTTTAAGCCCAGCATGCGATCGAACGGAGAGTTCCATGACCAGTACGGCTCCACAGGCGATCAGAATCATCAAGACCTGGGACTGGGGCGTTCGCCTGTTTCACTGGCTCCTCGTGGCCGCCATCGCGGTCGCCTTCCTGTCTTCCGAGGAAGGCAGCGCGTTGTCGCCCTGGCACGTCCCTGCGGGTTGGGTGGCGGCGATCCTGATTGCCTTCAGGCTGGTCTGGGGCCTTGTGGGTGGCGAACACGCCCGCTTCGCGAACCTGATCCGTCCGTCGCGGATGGCGGGCCATGTGAGGGGTCTGTTCGCGGGGCGGGTCCATGCCTCGCTGGGTCACAACCCGTTGGGCGGGATCGCCGTGCTGGTCCTTCTGGCCCTGGTCGCCGCGACAACCTTCACCGGGATCACGGGCGGAGAGGACGGGCATGAGGCCATCGCCTACATCCTTCTGGCGATGATCGCCCTGCACGTCGTCGCGGTCGTGGCGATGTCATTCCTGACCCGGGACAATCTGATCGGCGCCATGATCACCGGCCGCAAGAAGACGACCCGCTTCCCGAACGCCCGGGATGCCGCTCCGCCCGCGCGCTTGGCCATACCCCTCGCCGTCCTCGTCGTTGCGGGGTCCGCCTATGCCGCGACCCGCATCGACCCGCGGGCCTTCACACCGGGCGCGCATGGCGAGGCCGGCGAAGGGGGTGAGGGCGGCGAGGCCGGGGAAGCGGACGAAGACTGAAAAGGCCAGGGATCTTGCCAGACTAGATGACGGTCCCGAACAGGTGGCCGATGCCTGCGGTCAACCCCATGGCGAAAGCTCCCCAGAAGGTGACGCGCAATACGGCCTTGACGATGCCGGCCCCGCCGACCCTGGCACCGATGCCGCCCAGCAGGGCCAGACCGACGAGGGCGGAGCCTGACACCAGCGCCACGAGCAGCGATCCGGGCGCCACGACCACCACCGCCAGCGGCAGCACCGCCCCCACCGAGAAGGTTGCGGCTGACGTCAGGGCCGCCTGGATCGGGCGTGCGGCCGTATGCTCGGACAGCCCCAGTTCGTCCCGCGCATGAGCTCCCAGCGCATCATGGACCATAAGCTGGCGCGCGACCTCCAGCGAGACCTGCGCATCGACGCCCCGGCTGCGATAGATGGCGGCCAGTTCGCGGGTCTCGGCCTCCGGATCGGCATCCAGCTCGGCGCGCTCACGCGACAGATCGGCGGCCTCGGTATCGGCTTGAGAGCTGACCGAAACATACTCGCCCGCCGCCATCGACATGGCCCCGGCGACGAGTCCCGCGACGCCCGCGACGAGGATCCCTGTCTTGCTGGTCTGGGCGGCGGCAACGCCAACGATCAGACTGGCGGTCGACACCAGTCCATCATTGGCCCCCAGCACTGCGGCGCGCAGCCATCCGATCCTGGCGACCAGATGGCGTTCGGGATGGCGTTCAAGACGGCTCATGTTTGATTTTCCTTGGCTGGAGAAAAGACGAGGATCAGTTCGGACCGGTCCGGCCGGGTCTCTATCCGTCCACCATGCGCCGCCATGATCCGCGAGACGATGGCCAATCCCAGACCGGCCCCGCTTATGCTTGCGTGATCTCCACGGCGATACCGTTGGCTGAGGTCGGCGAGGCGTTCCGAGGTCAGCCCGCCCCCGCCGTCGATCACCGAGAGCCTTGCGCCTGGCCCGGCCGCGACGATCACCGTGCTTCCGGGCGGCGTCACCCGAAGCCCGTTCTCGACGAGGTTACGAAGGGCGGCGGCAATGGCTTCGCGGCGGCCTTCGACAAGGACGCCACCATCAAGCTCCAGCGCCACCGACTTGTTTTCGGCGACGGCCAGGGGGGCATACTGCGAGACGATTTCCGTGGCGACTTCGGCCAGATCGACCGGGGTCGCAGTCACCGGCGCCGCCGCCTGCACGTCCAGCTGCGCCAGCACCAGAAGCTGATCGACCAGCCGGGACATTGCCGCGACATCCCGCTTCAGCCTCTGCCCTTCGGCCGAATCCAGCCGGTCCAGCTCCAGCGCGAGGACAGCCAGCGGCGTTCTCAGCTCATGGGCGACGTCGGCGGCAAAGGCTTCCTGGCGAGTCGCGGCCTCGTCGAGGCGGGCGAGCATCCCGTTGACGGCATCCGCGAAACCCGTCGCCTCGGCCGGAAAGTCATGCACATCGACCCGGAAGCCCTTGTCGGCGGCCTGGGCGGCCTCGATCCGTGCACCGGCAAGGCTCAGCGGCCGCAGGGATGAGCGGATGACCCACAGCGCGGCCAGGGTCATGGGCACGATCAGCACCAGCAACGGCACCACGACATGGTCGGCGACCTCGTTCGCGATCCCCGCGAACTGGATTTCATCTCGCCTCGCCCGGGACGACAGGCCGTATTCGACCCCCACGAACAGAAGCAGGATGAAGCCGCCGATGACGCTCATCAGGGCAAACCCGAGCATCAGTCGCTGGAAGATGGACGGCGTACGGTTCAAGCGACGGTGTCCCGCATCAGATAGCCCAGCCCACGGACGGTGTGCAGCATCCCTGTGCAGCCCGCATCGTCGAGCTTGCGGCGAAGTCTGGAGACCGCCACCTCGACGGCGTTGGGCGTGACCGGCTCGTTGAACGCATAGAGCGACTCTTCCAGCGATCCCCGGGTCACGACCGACCCTGCCCGGCGCATCAGCGCCTCCAGGAGATCGCCTTCACGCCGTGACAGTTCGATCGGCAGGTCGCCGTGTACGGCCTGGCGCGAGGCGACGTCGAACGCGAGAGGCCCGACCTGAAGCACGGGCGTCATCCGTTGACCCGGTCGCCGCAGGATCGCCCGGCACCGCGCCGACAGCTCCGAAGCCTCGAACGGCTTGACCAGATAGTCGTCCGCCCCGGCGTCCAGCCCCGTGACCCGATCATCGAGCCCGCCGCGCGCGGTCAGGACCAGGATGGGCGTCAGGTCCGTCGCCCGCCGCAGGGTTCGGACCCAGTCGAGCCCGTCGCCATCCGGCAGTCCAAGGTCGAGGAGGATAAGATCGTAGGTCGCGCTGGCGACGGCTTCCGCCGCGCCTTCGATATCCTGGCGCCAGTCGACGACGAAGCCGTCGTGGACGAGCCCTTCGCGGAGGAGCTCGCCCAGCCGGATCGTGTCTTCAACGAGGAGGAGACGCATGATCGACATCCGTACCGCTGGCGGCGCGTTTCCAGCCGGTCACCATCGACATGACCAGATTTTCGCGGTGACGCCAGCTTTCCACGAGCGCTGCGAGCACATGCAGGATCGCAAGCGCCATGATGGTGTTGGCGGCCGTCTCATGGGTCGCCTCGAGCCAGGGTGCGCCCCAGAAGGCGTCCAGACCCATCATCCAGCCGGTGACGCCGCAGAAGAGCGACAGCAGGATCAAGGCTGCCATCATCAGGCCGCCCGCCGGATTGTGGCCGATGTAGCGTGGCTCCCGTCGCTGGATCATGGCTTTTAGATAGCCGGCGATGCGACGGGGGCCTGCGACGAAGTCCGAGAAACGGGCGTGCCGAGGGCCGACGAAGCCCCAGACCAGCCGGATCGCGATCGCCGCGACGATGACATAGCCGACGTAGCGGTGAACCGGCTTCAGTTCGCGAAACACGGTCAGATTGGCGACGATGCCTGTGACCAGCGTCCAGTGAAACAGTCGCACCACCGGATCCCAGACCTTCGTACGACTGTGTGTCGCCGCAGGGGATGGGACGACCGGCCCATCCCCCAGACGCACGGTTGCCCTGGACACGGGGCTCAGTCCTCGTTGTTCTGGACGACGGCGCCGGTCACCGGGTTGAAATAGACCTCGGCGCGATGGCCGTTGGCGGCGCGGGCATAGATCTCATAGCAGCTGCCGCTGACCTGAAAGACGCGGACATTGGTGTAGCCCAACTGGGCGACGCGCGCCCGCATCTGGGCCTCGGTCAGCCATTGGGCGCGGGGCGCCGTGGTGCAGACCGGGCCGGCCGAGGCCGTGGTCGCGAAGCTCGTCATGGCCACGCCGACCGCTGCGGCGAGGGACAGGGCGACGGCCGAGGGGATCAGGAACTTGTTCATGGGGAGCCTCGAGACGATGGACGGGTCGCCGGACAACATCGCCCGGTGACGCCAACCTGATGTCCGAAGCTGACGGCGACCTGACGGCTCGTTTGAAAGCGACGCCGTCTGCAACTGCGGAGCCAGGTCCGGTCGTCAGGCTCCGGTCAGGCTTCGGGCCGAGACAGCATCCGCGCATCGGGCGCACGCCAGACACCGGAGACTTCCCATGACCCTCAAGAGCCTTCTGACCGCCGCCGTCGGCGCCATCGCCCTCTCTGCCGGGGCGGCGGCCGCCCAGGACCTGAATCCGCAGACGCGGGCCAATCTGGAGGCCGCCATGCACGGCGAGGCTTTCGCCAACCTGAAGTATCTTCGCTACGCCGAGGTCGCACGCGAGAGCGGCAACGCCGAACTGGCCCAGTTGTTCGAAAGCTCCGCCAACGTCGAAGCCAACGAGCATTTCGCGCGCGAGGCCGACGCCCTGAAACTGGATGGCACGAACGACGCCAACCTGGTGGATGCGATGGCCGGCGAGCAGTAGGAGAACGTGACCATGTATGTCCGATTTGCGGACCAGGCCGAGGCCGTGGGCGACACCCGCGCCGCAGCGATGTTCCGCCAGATCGCCTCCGACGAGGGCGATCACTACGAACGCTATCGCGCCGCCGCAGAGCGCCTCCGTCAGTCCCGCTAAGTCGTCTTCCGATGCTCCCTTCGCCAGAGTTGGACGAAGGGAGCGACGGCCTGGGTATCGATTCAAGCTATGCCCGCGGTGCTGGCGGTCTAACGCTAGAAGGTCTCCGGTCAGGGTTTAATGGCCAGGTGGCGGAAAGAGCCCGATCAGTTTCAAGCGTCACCGCCTCCCGGCGGCCGTGATCGTGCAGGCAGTGCGCTGGTATTTCCGCTTCACGCTCAGCATTCGCGCCGTCGAGGTGCTGATGGCCGAGCGGAGGAACGAGGTCAGCCGCGAGGCGATCCGCTGCTGGGTTAGCAAGTTCGGACCGTTGATCGCGGCCAATCTGCGCCAGAACCGGCCATCGCCGAGTAACTTAAGCCAAACGGCCTCCGGCAAACCCGGGGCGGTTCAGCGGCCTTCGTCTATGGCGGATATGGTACTTTGCCAGGCTGGAGCTATCACGATCAGTGGTGGGTCTCGCACAATCCCAACGGCACCTTCATGGCGCGCGGCGCCTTTGGCCAGGCCTGCTACGCCGACCCGAAAGCCGAAATGACCATCGTCCGCTTCGCTTCCGGTCCCAACGCTGGAAACGCGCTGATCGATCCAATTCCACTGCCGGCCTACCAGGCGATCAGCGACCACCTCATGGCGGCGTCTCCAGAATAGCTTTTCCCGGCGCCCACTTCTGTGGACGGCCTCTTGATAGGCAAGAGGCCGGTTTGGGTTTGGGCGGTGGATCTGCGAGGTGCGGACGCAATGGAGATGATGGTGGGTGATGTTGGGTTCGAACCAACGACCCGCTGATTAAGAGTCAGCTGCTCTACCAACTGAGCTAATCACCCGTACCATCGTCGCGCGGTCGTCAGGGACGTCCGGCGAAGGGGGCGGAAATAGAGACATCAGCGCGGGGATGCAAGGGATTTCCGACCGGTGTTCCGGTTCGCCGCAGGGCGGTCTAGCATCCTCGCGGAATCGGTCCGGCAAGGGCCATCGGGGGAGTAAGCGAATGGCCTTCTGGAACCGGCGCAAGTCGATCGACGCGATGCACCAGGCCTCGGACGGACCGAGGCTGAAGGCGACCCTGAGCTGGCCGCACCTGCTGGCGCTGGGCGTGGGAGCCATCGTGGGGACGGGCATCCTGACCCTGATCGGCGTCGGCGCGGGGCTGGCGGGGCCGGCGGTGATGATCAGCTTCGCCCTGGCGGGACTGGTCTGCGCCTGCGCGGCCCTTGCCTATGCCGAGTTGTCGACGATGATGCCCCAGGCGGGCAGCGCCTACGCCTACTCGTATGCGGTGCTGGGCGAACTAGTCGCCTGGATCGTGGGCTGGAGCCTGATCCTCGAATATTCTCTGGTCGTTTCGGCGGTGGCGGTGGGCTGGTCGGGATACGCCGTCGGCTTCCTGACCGGACTGGGCATCGACCTGCCGACGGCCCTGACCGCGGGACCCCATGTCGCAGGCGGCATGGTCAACCTGCCGGCCGTGGCGATCATCGGCCTTGTGACCGGACTGCTGCTGCTGGGCACGCGGGAGAGCGCGACGCTGAATGCCATCCTGGTGGTGATCAAGGTCGCGGCCCTGATCGCCTTCGTCGCCATCGCCTTGCCGGCGTTCGACGCGGCCAACTTCACCCCCTTCATGCCCAACGGGTTTGGAGCGCCCGCCTTGCCGTTCGGGGAACTGATCACCGGCCAACCGGCGGTTCAGACCGGGGTCATGGCGGCGGCGGCGATCATCTTTTTCGCCTTCTACGGCTTCGACGCCATCTCGACGGCGGCTGAAGAGACCAAGAAGCCCGAGCGCGACCTGGCGATCGGCATCGTCGGTTCGATGCTGATCTGCACGGTGCTATACCTGGTCGTGGCGGCGGCCGCGATCGGTGCGCGGCCGGTGGCGAGCTTCGCGGACAGCCCCGAGCCTCTGGCCCTGATCCTGCGCGAGATGGGGCAGGGGACGGCGGCGCAATGGATCGCGGCCTCGGCCGTCATCGCGCTTCCGACGGTCCTCCTGGCCTTCCTGTTCGGCCAGAGCCGCATCTTCCTGGGCATGGCGCGCGACGGCCTGCTGCCGACCTCGCTGGCCAAGATCTCGTCGCGCGGCGTGCCGGCGGTGGTGACGGTGTTCACCGCCATCGTGGTCGCGGCCCTGGCCGGGGTCATGCGGCTGGACGAACTGGCGTCGCTGGCCAATGCGGGGACCCTGGCGGCCTTCGCGGCGGTGGGGGTCTGCCTGATCGTCCTGCGGCTGCGCGATCCGAACCGGGTGCGGAAATTCCGGGCGCCGCTGTGGTGGCTGGTCGGGGCGATCACCATCGTTGGCTGCGTCGTCTTCTTCTTCAGCCTGCGGCCATCGACCCAGATGTGGTTCGTGGTCTGGAACGCCGTCGGTCTGGTGATCTACTTCCTGTGGTCGGCGCGGAACGCCCGGCTGGCGAAGAACCCCGATCAGGCCGCCTGATGTCTCGCCGCGACCTGTCCGGCGCCGTCGACTTTTCGGTCCTGGACCGAACGACGGGCGGCGACGACGGGGTCGCGCAGGAGGTGCTGGGACTGTTCGTGCAACAGGCCGAGATGTGGTCGCCGATGCTGGACACCCGGATCGAGGGCTGGCGCGACGCCGTGCACACGATCCGGGGCGCGGCGGCGGGGATCGGAGCGGGAGCGCTGGCCGAGGTCTGCGCCCAGGCCGAGACGGCTGAAAGGGAGGTCGCGCCAGCCAGGCTGGACCATGTCCGCGACGCCCTCAACGCGACGCTGGCCGACGTTGCGGCCTGGCGGCACGAGTTGATGCTGAGGTCGCTGAAGGGCTAGCGACGCGTGCGGTCGTAGGTCGAGAACTCGTGGGCGATGCAGCGGTCGATGAGCAGGCGCCAGACCGGTTCGGCGATGTCGCGCGACAGATGACGAGCGTCGGCGGCCGCAAGAACTTTCGAGACCACATCCTCGATGCGGGCAGCGTCGTGGACGGCGTCGCGGTCCGGCTTGATCCGGGCGGCGGCGTCCATGTAGCGCTGCCGCTCGGCCAGCAGGGCGACGAGGGCGCGGTCCAGGGCGTCGACGCCCTGGCGAACCTCGACCATGGTCTCGCAGGCCGCGGGATCGACGCGCGCATCCACGGCGACGATCTGGGGGTGGTGTTCGGCCGACCCAATCCTATCCGACAAAGGCGCGCTCCAGAACATAGTCGCCGGGCTCTGCGTTTGAGCCCTCCTTCATGCCGAAGCCTTCCAGCAGTTCGGCGGTTTCCTTGATCATGGCCATGGAGCCGCACAGCATGACCCGGTCGCGCTCGGGCGAGAACCCGTGCGGCAGACCGAGGTCGTCGAACAGGACGCCGGACTTGATGCGATCAGTGATCCGGCCGGGGGTTTCGAAATCCTCGCGGGTGACCGTCGGGTAGTAGGTCAGCCTGGCCATGGCCTCGTCGCCGATCAGGGGATCGTCGTGGATGCCCTTGGTGAGGAAGTCGCGGTACGACAGGTCGGCGACGTTGCGGACCGTGTGGCAGACGATGACGCGGCCGAAGCGGCTGTAGGTGTCGGGATCGCGGGCGACGCTGAGCCAGGGGGCAAGGCCCGTGCCGGTCCCGATCAGCCACAGGGTCTCGCCGCCGTTGAGGGCGTCCAGCACCAGGGTCCCGGTCGGCTTCTTGCCCATCAGGACGGTATCGCCCGGTTTGATGTTGACCAGGCGCGAGGTCAGGGGGCCGTCGGGCACGGCGATGGAGAGGAACTCCAGCGCCTCGTCCCAGGACGGGCTGGCGATCGAATAGGCGCGCAGGACGGGCTTGCCGCCGTCAGCGCCCGGCAGGCCGATCATCACGAACTCGCCGGAGCGGAAGCGGAAATCCTCGGGGCGGGCGACGCGGAAGCTGAACAGCTGGTCGGTCCAGTGATGGACCCAGACGACCTCGAGCTCATGGAAGGCGGAGGGCTTCGGCGGCGGCGGGGACAGGGCGGCGTCGGTCATTGCGGGTCTTCTAGGCGGACGGGCCGCCGGGCGAAAGGTCGTCGGGGTCGCGGCCGAATCGACTCCGGAAATTGGAGTCCGGGTCGTCCATAGAGTCTGATGCCCCCGACTCCGGAAATTGGAGTCTAGATAGTCCACTGAGTCTTGTTCGCCGCATCGGACCTCATGCGAACGGAACTACCAGACGGACACGCCAAGATAGGTCGCAGCCCTTCGGATGGAAGGGGATGACGCGGCCGATTTCTGCGACTAGCGTCCGCGCCCATGCGCACAGTTCTTCTTGCTTCCGTCTTTGCCCTGACGGCCGGTTCGGCCTTCGCCCAGTCCGCCAACCCCGCCGTGCTGACGCCGGAGCGGGTGTTCGCCAACCCCAGCCTGAACGGCCCGGTGGCCCAGGGGGTCAGCCTGTCGCCCGACGGCGAATTGGTCGCCTTCCTTAGAGCGCGTGAGGACGATGTTTCGGTGCTGGACCTGTGGGCGGCGCCGACCGGAGCGGGCGAGCCTTTCAGGCTGATCGACGCGCGCGCCCTGGTCCCCGACGCCGGCGAACTGTCCGAGGCCGAGAAGGCGCGGCGCGAGCGGATGCGGATCTCGCAGCGCGGCGTGGTCGAGTATTCGTGGGACGAACAGGGGCGCTACATCCTCGCGCCGCTGGAGGGCGACATCTTCCTGGCCAGCCGGGAAGGGGGCGGGATTCGCCGCCTGACCGAGACCGAGGCCGACGAGATCGACGCCAAGGTGTCGCCCGAGGGGAACTACGTCTCCTTCGTGCGCGACCAGGATCTGGTGGTCATGAACCTGGCCTCTGGCGCCGAGCAGGCAATCACCACCGAAGGCGACGGCCTGATCACCTGGGCGACGGCGGAGTTCATCGCCCAGGAAGAGATGGACCGCGACACCGGCTACTGGTGGAGCCCGGACGAGACCTACATCGCCCTGCAACGGACCGACGAGACGCCCGTCGATATCGTCCCCCGTCTCGACATCACCGGCGGCGGCGCGAGTGTGGTTGAGCAGCGCTACCCGCGCGCCGGGCGGCCGAACGCCATCGTCGAACTGTATGTGCAGGACGTCGCCGCCGGACGTCGGGTCAAGGTCGACCTGGGGGCTGACACCGACATCTATCTGGGCCGGGTGAACTGGTCGAAGGACGGGCGGACCCTCTACGTCCAGCGCCAGTCACGGGACCAGCAGACGCTGGACCTGCTGCGCGTCGATCCGACGACGGGCGCGTCGCAGGTGATCGCGACCCAGACGTCTAAGGCCTGGGTCGATCTGACCGATGACTTCAAGGCCCTGAGCGACGGCCGGTTCATCTGGTCGGACGAGAGCACCGGCTGGCGGCACCTGTATCTGTACAACGCCGACGGCACGAAGATCCGCGCGATCACCTCGGGCGACTGGCCGGTCAAGGCGCTGAACGGCGTCAACGAGCGGACGGGCGAGGTCTTCTTCACCGCCTCCATGCGCGACGGGCGCGAGCTGCCGATCGAGCAGCAGCTGTTCCGCGCCAACATGAACCGGGCGGCCACGCCCGTGGCGATCACCCCGGCGGGCGGATGGTGGAGCGCCTCGGTCAACCGGACGGCCACGGCCTATGTCGGCGACTATTCCGATCCGGTGACGCCGCCGCAGTCGGCCCTGTACCGGATCGACGGGACGCGGGTGCGCTGGATCGAGGAGAACCGGCTGGCCGAGGGGCATCCCTTCTTCCCGTTCGCAGGGCGGACCCGGGCGCCGGAGTTCGGCACGCTGGAGAGCCACGGCGAGACCCTGGTCTGGCGCATGCAGACGCCGCCCGACTTCGATCCAACCCGGACCTATCCGGTTGTGATGCAGGTCTACGGCGGCCCCAGCACCGGAGCCGGAGTGAAACGCAGCTGGCAGTCAACGACCAATCAACTGTTGACGGAGGCGGGATATATCGTCTTCCGCCTCGACAACCGGGGTGAGGGAGACCGTTCGGCGGCGTTCAAACAGTCGCTGTACCGGCAGATGGGAACGGTTGAGATCGAGGATCAGGTTCTGGCAGCCAACCATCTGAGATCATTGGCCTACGTCGATGATTCCCGGATCGCCATGATGGGCTGGTCCTATGGCGGGTTCATGAGCCTGATGGCGCTGACCGAGCCGGAAATGGGGCTGGCGTCGGCCATCGCCGGGGCGCCGCCGACGGAGTGGAGCCTCTATGACACCCACTACACCGAGCGGTTCATGTCGACGCCGGAGGCCAACCCCGAAGGCTATGCCGCATCGGACGCCATTCCGCGTCTGGACAACCTCACCGGCCGGCTTCTGCTGATGCACGGCATGGCGGACGACAACGTCATTCTCGAAAACTCGACGCGGGTCATCGACTCGCTTCAGTCCAAATCCATCCCGTTCGAACTGATGCTCTATCCCGGGCAGCGGCACGGCGTGCGGGGCAACGACAGGCAGCTGCAACAATGGCGCATGTATCTCGACTTCCTCGACCGCACGATCGGATCGCGGGCGCCCTAGGCGGACTGATCCTCGCCGGGTTCGCGGCGCCGGCGTTCGCGCAGGACACGGCGCCGATACTGGCGGAGCAGGCGGCCGAGGCAGAGGTGCGATGCGCTGGCGTGGAATCGATCGCGGGCGGCGGTGGAATTGACGTCGCTTCGGCGGTCGCTGGCCTCCACTGCCGAGAGGACGCGACGTCATCGCATGCCGTCATCCGCTGGGCTTCGATGGAGAGCCTTGACGCATACTATGCGGACGGGGGCGACGGCCTCTCGATCCTGCTGAAGGACAATATCGAGACGGCGGACATGCCGACGACGGCGGGGTCGCTGGCGCTGGCGAACAATGCGCCGGGACGGGATGCGCCCCTGGTGACGCGGCTGCGAACGGCGGGCTTCCTGATCCTCGGCAAGACCAATCTGTCGGAGTGGGCCAACATCCGCTCGACCCGGTCGATCAGCGGCTGGAGCGCGGTCGGCGGTCTGACGCCCAACCCCTATGATGCGACGCGGACGGCCTGTGGCTCCTCGTCGGGCAGCGCGGTCGCGGTCGCCGTCGGACTGGCGCCCGTCGCCATCGGCACGGAGACCAACGGCTCCATCGTCTGCCCGGCCTCGGTCAACGGCGTCGTCGGGTTCAAGCCCACCGTAGGACTGGTCAGCCGCACCCATATCGTGCCGATCAGCCATTCCCAGGACACCGCCGGACCCATCGCTACCACGGTGCATGATGCGGCCCTGGTCCTGACCGCCATCGCCGGATCGGACCCTATGGATGCCGCGACAGCCGAGGCGGACACGCGCAAGGTCGACTATGTCGCCGCCCTCGATGCGGACTCCCTGCGCGGCGCGAGGATCGGGGTGCTGCGGTTCATGGCGATCACCTTCTCGGATGATACGAAGGCGGCGTTCGAACGGTCGCTGCAGGCCATGCGCGACGCCGGCGCCGAGCTGGTCGAGATCACCGAGGGGCCGGACATGCGGGCCATAGGCGGGGCGCAGCTGACGGTGCTGCTGACCGAGCTGAAGGTCGACCTGAACGCCTATCTGGCCTCGACCGACCCGGAACAGGTGCCGACGCGGACCCTGGCGGACGTCATCGCCTTCAACGCAGCCGATCCGCGCGAGACCGTGCTGTTCGGACAGGAGCTGTTTGAGCGCGCCGAGGCGACCGGCGGGCTGGAGGATCCGGCCTATGTCACGGCGCGGGAGACCTCGCTGCGGCTGTCGGGCGTCGAGGGGATCGACCGGATGATGGCGGAGAACCGGGTTGTGGCCCTGGTCTCGCCGACGACCTCGCGCGCCTGGACCAACGACCGCGACGATCAGGACGAGGGGCAGGGTTCGGCCAGCACGCTCGCGGCCGTCGCCGGCTATCCACACCTGACCGTCCCTATGGGGATGGATCGCGGCATGCCGGTCGGGATCAGCTTCATGGCCGGCGCCTGGCGGGACGCGACGGTGCTGTCGCTGGGCTATGCCTTCGAGCAGAAGACGATGGCGCGACGGGCGCCGGGCGAACCGGCCCCGGCCGGTCAGGACGCACAATGATGATCCGGCGCGGCATGCTTCTCGGCCTGACCTTGGCCGCCCTGACTCTGGCGGGATGCGCCACGCCCAATGGCGACGGCAGCTGGGACCTGGGCCAGGACGCTCCCCGATACCAGCCGCCGACCGTGGCCGCCCTGATCGCGGACCCGACGCTGGCCCCGGGAGCTCTGAGCGCCTCGATGGCGCTGATCGCGTCGACCGGGGTCGGTTCGGATCAGCCGATCAACGCGGTGATTGCGGTCAGCGATCTCGAAGTGATGGAGCCGGGCGTGTTCGCGCCGGGCCCCCTGTCCGGCGTGCCGATCCTGCTCAAGGACAATATCGAGACGGCCGACATGCCGACGACCGCCGGCTCGATGGCGCTGCTCGACAACGCGCCGGGGCGGGACGCGCCTCTGGTCGCGCGGCTGAGAGCGGCGGGCGCGGTCATCCTGGGCAAGACCAACCTGTCGGAGTGGGCCAATATCCGCTCGTCGGCCTCGGTGTCCGGATGGAGCGGGGTGGGCGGCCTGACCCGCAATCCGCATGCGCTGGACCGCAACACCTGCGGCTCGTCCTCGGGCTCCGGCGCGGCGGTGGCGGCGGGACTGGCCCCCGCGGCGATCGGGACGGAGACGGACGGGTCGATCGTCTGCCCGGCCGCGATCAACGGCATCGTCGGCTTCAAGCCGACCGTCGGGATGGTCTCGCGCACGCACATCGTGCCGATCAGCCATTCGCAGGACACGGCCGGGCCGATGACGCGCACCGTCGAGGACGCGGCCATCCTGTTGTCGGTCATCGCCGGTAGCGACCCCGCCGACCCGGCTACGGCTGAGGCGGATGCGCGGAAGGTCGACTTCCGGGCCGCGCTGGACGCCGGCTCGCTGCGCGGCACCCGGATCGGGGTGGCGCGGTTCCTGGCCGGCTATTCGCCCGGCACGGACGTGGTGTTCGAACAGACGCTGCAGGCCCTGCGCGAGGCCGGGGCGGTGCTGGTTGAGATCACCGACGGGCCCGACATGGAGGCCATCGGCGAGGCCGAGACGACCGTGCTGCACTATGAACTCAAGGCCGACCTGAACGCCTATCTGGCCTCCACCGATCCGGAGCAGGTGCGCACCCGGACCCTGGCCGACGTCATCGCCTTCAATATCGCCACGCCGCGCGAGATGGCCCTGTCCGGGCAGGAAACCTTCATCAAGGCCGAGGCGACGCGGGGGCTGGACGATCCGGAATATATTGCGGCGCGCGAGACCTCTCTGAGGCTGGCGGGCGCAGAGGGGATCGACCGGCTGCTGAGCCGGAACGCGGTCGTGGCCCTGGTCGCTCCGACGGTCGGACCGGCGTGGTCGATCGATGTGGTCAACGGCGATCACTATCTGGGCGCGGCGTCGACCTTGCCGGCGGTCGCGGGCTATCCGCATCTGACCGTGCCGATGGGGTTCGTGCAGGGGCTGCCGGTGGGGCTGAGCTTCATCGGGGCGAAGTGGGACGACGCGCGCATCCTGTCGCTCGGCTACGCCTTCGAGCAGGCGACCCATGCGTACCGGCCCGCCGTCCTGCGTCGATCCATCGACGACCTGGGGGAGGTGGCCTCGGTGCTGGCGCCGGTGGTGGCGCAGCCCTGATCGTCTCGACGCGTTGAATCCGATAGCCGATCTAGGAACCTGACCCCGGGCGGTGCACTTTGTCGGCGATGGAAAAGCTGTTCGTTCGTTTCGCCACCCTGACCGCCAAGGTGGCGGGCAAGCCCTGGACCTTCATCGGATGCCTGATGATCGTCGTCATTTGGGCGGTGACGGGGCCAGTGTTCCAGTTCAGCGAGACCTGGCAGCTGGTGATCAACACCGGCACGACCATCATCACCTTCCTGATGGTCTTCCTGATCCAGAACACCCAGAATCGCGACGGCGCCGCGATGCAGGCGAAGCTGGACGAGCTGGTCTATGCGGTGAAGAAGGCCGACGCGCGGTTCATCGGCATCGAACACCTGACCGAACGGGAGCTCGACAAGATCCTGGAGGAGGTCGAGAAGCGCGGGCGGGAAGTCCATGCGGGCAAGCCGGCGCGGGCCATCACGGGCAAGCCTGCGGTTCGGGCCGAAGACGTGGAGGCGGTCCAGCCGAGGGCCGCGACGCCGGCCGCCGAGCGCAAGCCCGCTGCCCAATCACGCGCCAGGGGCAAGGCGTGAGCGACCTGATCGCCAATGTGTTCGGCACGGCGGCGGCGGCCTGTTCGATGGTTAGTTTCGCGCCGCAGATGATCAAGATCTGGAAGACGCGGGACGCCTCGTCGGTGTCGCTGAAGACCTATTCCCTGACGGTGATCTGTTTCGTGCTGTGGGTCGTCTACGGGGTGCTGAGCGGGGCTTGGCCTATCATCGTCGCCAATGCGGCGGCGCTGGTGATGGCGAGCGGGGTGCTGATCATGAAGTGGCGGTTCCGGGACGGAGATCCCGACAAGACCTAGCCGGCCAGGCTGTTCAGCCAGTCTTCCAGATTGGTGTAGCCGTCGCCGTCGCGGTCGGCCGCGCCGTCGGGCGACGCTGGATCAAGCCCGTTGGCGGTCTCCCACATGTCGGGCATGCCGTCGGCGTCGGTGTCGATCCAGGGCGTTCCGGGGGCGAGATCGGGCCAGCCGCCAACCTCGGTCTGGCTGTTGATGATCCGGCCCGTGCCGTCCACGACGCCGGCGAGGATGCGGGCGTCCACGGCATCCCGGGCATGGGCGGCCCCGGCCCCGGCCAGCACTGACGCGAAGGCCTGATCCGCTGTTCCGGTCGCGCCCATGGCCCAGTCGGGCAGGGCGGTCAGACGATAGCCGGGCGTGTCGTCGCCCGTGACCGGCGCCCAGGGATCAGCCGGCACGACCCCGTCGATGCTGTTGGCCTCAAACCAGGCGTGAGCCGCCGTCGACTCTTCCTCGAAGATCACCGCGCCGGTGGAGTCCGGGCCGCGCCTGTAGGCATTGCCGGCGAAGACATAGGTCGAGACCGTCGCCGGATCCTTGTCGGAGTTGTAGCCCGCGTGACCCTGGCCCCAGTCGTAGAAGACGTTGTTGCTGAACTCGAACCGGGGCCCGACCGGATCAATGTCGGGCGTCAGATAGTTGCCGGGGCGCGGCATTCTGGCGCGGTGGGCGGCCCAAAGATTGTGGTGGAAGGTGAAGCGGGCGCCGCGATTGCCGCGCACCAGCGAGCCATAGCCGTGGTCGCCTTTCGAATGGGCCGACAGGTTCAGGCTCTCGGCGATGATCGACCACTGGACGGTGACGGCGTCGATGACCCGGTCGCGGCTGCCGATCGACAGGGTCTCGTCCACTGACCATGAGGCGGAGACATGGTCCAGGATGATGCGTTCGCCCCGATCAATGGTGATCGCGTCGGTCTCCACCCCGTCCTCGTCGCCGAGCCGTGACCGGATGTAGCGGACGACCACATCGTCGGCCGAGATCAGCAGGGGCTGGCCGCGAAGGGTGATGCCGCCGCCGGGCGCGGTCTGTCCGGCGAGGGTGATGCGCGGTTCGCGGATGCGTAGCGGGATCGCCAGCCGGATCGTGCCGCCGATGTCGAAGATGACCGTGCGCGGGCCGTCTGTCTCGACGGCGGCGCGCAGGCTGCCCGGGCCCGAATCGTTCAGGTTGGTGACGCGGAGCACTGCTCCGCCGCGTCCGCCGACGGCCTCACGACCCGCACCGAGCGCGCCGGGAAAGGCCACGACCACGGTCGCATCGGCCTGCGCAGGGGCGGAGGCCGTGGCGCAGCCAGCGGCTGTGGCGAGAATGCCAGCTGCCACGCTTGCCTGTGCGAGACGGGTTGCAAGATGGGTCTTCATCGGGTTAGGCTCGCCATTGATACCGGTGTCAGATCGTTTGTGGTCTGCAAATGATACCGGTGTCAAACGGTCACGGGGAAGGCCCCGGTCCGACGATAACAGATCGGCAGGAAGCCGGCGTCATGACATTCCTTGGGAGGAGGCACTATGTATCAGTATCGTCAGGGGCGCCCGTGCGCACTCCGTCAAGGGCTTGTGGCCGGTGTGTCCGGCCTGGCCATCGCGCTGACCCTCGGGGTCGCGTCGGCATCCGCCCAGACCGCACCCGCGCAGGATGACGAAGAGACCCAGGTTGACGAGATCGTCGTCACCGGCTTCCGCGCCTCGCTCGACGCGGCGCTCAGCATCAAGCGTCGCGAGGCGGGCGTCGTCGACGCCATCGTCGCCGAGGATATCGCCGACTTCCCCGACCTGAACCTGGCCGAAGCCGTTCAGCGCATCCCGGGCGTCTCCATCGACCGCGACGCCGGCGAAGGTCGTTCGATCACGGTTCGCGGCCTGTCGTCGGACTTCACCCGCACCCGCATCAACGGCATGGAAGCCCAGGCCACCACGGGCGGCACGGACTCCTCGGGCGGCGCCAACCGCGGCCGTGGCTTCGACTTCAATGTGTTCGCCTCCGAGCTGTTCAACTCGATCACCGTGCGCAAGACGGCCGCGGCCGAGACCGAAGAGGGCTCGCTGGGCGCGACCATCGACCTGCAGGCCACGCGCCCGTTCGACTATGACGGCTTCACCCTCGCGGCCTCGGTCCAGGGCGGCTACAACGATCTGTCGGAAACGACCAACCCGCGCGGCGCCCTGCTGCTGTCCAACACCTGGAACGACGGCATGTTCGGCGCCCTGGTGTCGGTCGCCTATTCCGAGCGTGACCTGTGGGAAGAAGGTTTCAGCTCCGTGCGCTGGGCCCCGGCCGCAGCGCCGGGTTCGACCAACTCGGGCGGCTTCTGCTCGCCGTTTGGGCTCGCTCCCCAGAACCCGACCAACAACACCACCAACGGAAGTTCGGCCACCAACTGCGCCGTCGGCGTGAACCGTCCGGCCGGCACCGCCGAGAACATCGCCGCCTACAACACCGCCAACCAGGCTGGCGTCTTCGTCCCGCGCCTGCCGCGCTATGGTCGCCTGACCCACCACCAGGAGCGTCTGGGCGTCACCGGTTCGTTCCAGTTCAAGCCCGATGACGACACGGTCATGAGCCTGGACATCCTGTATTCGAAGCTGGACGCGACCCGTCAGGAAGACTTCTTGGAATCCCTGTCGTTCAGCCGCAACGCGGCCGCCGGCGGCCAGACCCAGATCGCCGTGCGTCAGGCGGCGGTCGAGAACAATGCCCTGGTCTATGGCGTCTTCGACAACGTCGATGTCCGATCCGAGCAGCGCTATGACGAGCTGGCGACCGAGTTCACCCAGGTCAACTTCACCATCGACCGTCAGTTCACCGACACCCTGCGCGGCAAGTTCTACATCGGCCGGGCCCAGTCGGAGTTCTCCAACCCGGTCCAGACGACGGTCACCCTCGATCGCCAGAACGTCCAGGGCTACTCCTTCGACTTCCGCAACAACCCGAACACCCCGGTCATCAACTACGGCTTCGACGTCGCCAATCCGGCCAACTGGGCCTGGCGCGACGTCAGCCTGGGCACCACCCTGGCTGCCCTGCCGCGCTCGGAAATCCGTCTGCGTCCGAACGGCGTGGACACCACCTTCGAAGCGGTTTCGGGCGATGTCGCCTGGGACGTCAATGACTGGCTGACCCTGAAGGCCGGCCTGAACGGCAAGACCTATCTGTCCGATTCGTACGAGTTCCGTCGGACGGACGAGACGGTCGTTCCGACCCTGCCGGCCGGCGCCACGATCGCCAGCATCACCAACCTGCTGACCGGCTTCGGGACCAACCTGATCCCCGGTGGCACGGCCTCGTCGTGGGTTCGTCCGAACCTCGACGCCGTCGCCAGCCTGTTCAACATCTACTGCAACTGCAACACGGGCGTGGCGGGCGGGGACTTCACCCTGACCAGCATCACCAACGGCAACGCTCGTGGCGGCAACCGCACGATCGAGGAGAATGACTTCGCCTTCTACGTCCAGGCGGACTTCAACACCGATCTCGGCGGGATGCCGTTCCGCGGCAACGTCGGCGTGCGCAAGGCCTATACCGAGCTGATCGCCGAGGGCTATTCCTCGACCGGCGGCGGCACGCGGGTCCGTGGCGAGAACAGGTACGACGACCTCCTGCCGTCGCTGAACCTCGCCATCGAGCCGATGGAGGACCTGATCGTCCGCTTCGGCGCCGCCAAGGTCATGGCGCGTCCGCAGATCGGCAACACCCTGGCCGGGACCAACTATCTGGTGCCGACCACCTCGTTGGCGGCGACGGGCCCGAACTTCACGGCCAGCATCGGCAACGTGAACCTGGAACCGTTCCGCGCCAAGACCTACGACTTCACCGTCGAATGGTATTTCGCCCCGGAAAGCCTGCTGTCCTTCGCCTACTTCTACAAGGACATCGACACCTACATTCAGATCATCCGTCAGGACCTGCCGTACACGGCCCTGACCGGTCTGAACCCGTCGGCGTTCGATCCCAGCCTGTGCACCGCCGCCTGCTCCGGCTCGACCGTCTTCCAGCTGACCTCGGCGGTGAACACCGAGGGCGGCCCGCTGAAGGGCTTCGAGATCAGCTACCAGCAGCCCTTCCGCTTCCTGCCGGGCTTCCTGGAGAACACGGGCGTCCAGCTGAACTACACCCACGTCGAATCGGAGATCGACTACTGCAGCGACGCACTGTGCGCGACCTTCGTGACCAACGACCTGATCAACCTGTCGCCGGAAGCCTGGAACGGCACCCTCTACTACGAGGACGACCGGTTCTCGGCGCGGGTCTCGGCCTCCTACCGCCAGCAGTATCTGCAGAACGTCCCGGGCCGGAACGGCAACCTGATCGAGGGCAAGAACGAGACCCTCAACTGGGATGTCTCGTCGTCCTTCAACCTGACGGAACAGGTCAGCCTGACCTTCGAAGGTCTGAACCTGACGGACGAGGAGAACCACCAGTACGTCGGCGACGGCAGCCGTCAGTCGACGTCGGTCTACCACCACACGGGCCGCCAGTTCTATTTCGGCGCGCGGTACCGCTTCTAGGGAGCGTTCACTCCTGAGCGCGAACTGGGCCGGGGAGGGGAAACCTTCTCCGGCCTTTTCTTTGCTGCGTCGGGGCTGGAAATCGGCGCGCAGGTGACGGCCAGTCGGCGCGAGCGTGCGGCGGCGCAGGCCAGGGCTGACCTCAGCCTGCCGTGCGGCGCCGCCCGGTCACCACGACGTCGACCGCGCGGTCGCGGCGGATGCGGGCGATGCGGCTGTCGAGCGCCTGGGTCACGTCGCCGACCGTGACGGTGGTGATGACGCGGTAGTAGTTCGAGGTGAAGCCGGTCCCGGGCAGAGACGGGGCGCCTTCGGTCGCGAGGTCGGCCGGGTTCAGCAGGCCGTTGCGGGCCCGGACCGCCAGCAGCTTGCCGGCGACCTCGGAGTCTTTCGTCATCAGGGTCAGAAGGGGCAGGCCGACGGTGTTCAGGTTGATGGTCGCGTCCTCGGGAAGGATGACGACATAGGGGGCCAGCCTGTCGAGGTCGGTGCGGGGGACTCCGGCGGCGACGATCAGACTGTCGTCGGTCAGGGGGCCGGCGACGCGGACGACCGAGGCGATGCGGATCAGGGACGTCGGGTCGAGGTTGAGCGAGGCGCCGATGGCCTGGAACAGGGCGATGGGGGCGGCCTCGCCGGACTGCATGGCGTTGAGGTTGAAGCGGGACTGCTCGTCCTCGATCGCCAGGGCGAAACGGCCGCCGGGAACGGCGATGGCCTGCT
Organism: Brevundimonas sp. TWP2-3-4b1; assembly: GCF_049897665.1. Taxonomy (NCBI): domain Bacteria; kingdom Pseudomonadati; phylum Pseudomonadota; class Alphaproteobacteria; order Caulobacterales; family Caulobacteraceae; genus Brevundimonas; species Brevundimonas sp. TWP2-3-4b1. The sequence continues at coordinate 28,302 of NZ_JAFCWQ010000019.1, forward strand.
GACCCAACTGGGCCCAGGGCTCGGCCAGGTTGTCGGTTCCGGCGGCGACGAGGGCGTCGCGACGCAGGGTGGTGACGGCGGACAGTTCTCCGGCGCGGGCGTAGGCATTGGCCTGGGCGGCGTCGCGCAGGCGGGTGGAGCGCTGGACCTCGATGTCCTGGGTCGAGACCATGATCAGGACCGCGACGCTGGCGACGGCCAGGACCAGCAGGACGTTGAGCAGGATCATGCCCTCGCGGCGGGTCAGCTTCAGCCTCATGGCGCGACCACGGGGGGCGCCGGCTCCATCAGCGGGATGGAGGCGACCCGACGCAGGGTGGCGGTCGGCTGGCCGTCGACACCGGTCAGTGTGATGTCGAGCGCCACGGCGGTGACGCCTTCGTCAGGGGCCGGGCCGGTCGCGAGGGGCCGGCCGTCGGGACCGGTCAGGGGCAGGGCGGGCTGCTGCGGCTGGGGCCAGGCGTCGAGCCAGTCGCCGCGACGGCGGTGGAATGTCCAGCGCAGGGAAGAGACCTGGGTCAGCAGGGTCTGAACCCGCTCGCCGCCCGCGCCGGTGATGGTGCGGGTCAGGGCGTCGCCGTTGAGGTCGTAGCAGACATTGACGATGCCGCCGGTGATGTCCGCCTTCTGCAACGACAGGGACGAGGCGCCGCCACCGAGCGAGCCGGTGATCTGGTCGAGGTCGGAGGAGACGACCAGCATGGCGCGCTGGATCTCCGCCATCCGGCCGAGCCGGGTGTCGGTGGCGTCCTGGGTGCGCAGGACGCTGTTCAGCAGGGTGAAACCGGCCACGCCGATCAAGGCGAACAGGGCCATGGCGATCAGCACCTCGATCAGGGTGAAACCTTTGCGACGGCGCTTCGCATCCCGCGCTCGCGTGTTATCCGGGGACGAACGGAGAGACGGCCATGCTGAAGGTCTGGAGAACACGCGAGGGGGAAGGCGGCCGGGCTGCGGGCGCATTTCAGTTCGAGCGGCTGACGGTGAAGGTGACGCGCTGGCGCGTGGTGCTGGCCGGCGTTGCGGTCGGGGCGTATGCGCTCGGCCTGATCGCCATGGCGCCGTCCGAGATCATCGTCGCCCGCTCCTCCAACGGGGAGCGGCAGGCGGTCGGGACGGTCTGGGCCGGAGAGCGGGCCATGCCGGGCGGGTTCGGGGCGCGCTGGGCGGTGACGCCCTTCTCCTCGATCCTGCATCTGTCGGGGGCGCTGCGGCTGGGTCTGCGCGGGCCGGACACGGCGGCGACGGCGCAGGTTCTGGCGCGGCCGGGGCGGGTGCTGGTGCGCGACCTGGAGGGGACGGCGTCGATGCGGTTGATCAATGCGGCAGCGCCGGGCCTGCCGTTCGCCTGTTCGTCGGTGATGCGGTTCGACGTGGCGCGGCTGTCGCTCAAGGGGAGGCCGGAAGGGGCGGGGACGATCCCGGTCTCGCCCGGCGATTGCGCGCCTTCCGGCGGCGGGGCGGCGACCCCTCTGCCGGCGCTGAACGGGACGGTCTCGGCGGACGGAGCGGCGACCACGGTCGTGTTTGCGCGGGCGGATACGGCCGCCGAGGTGATGAAGGCGCGGGTGCAGGCGGACGGCGGGCTGACGGCCTCCATCGAGCCGGGCGGCGTCGGCCTGATCCCCGGCGTCGGGGCGCCGGTGTCGATCGAGACGTCGCTGTAGGGTGGCCACGCCAAACGGTCTCCTCCCCGTCGGCCGCTTGGCCGATGGGGAGGTGGCTCGCAGCGAAGCGGAGAGACGGAGGGGTTCTTTCCGCGTCCACGAATAACCCCTCCGTCAGCTCGCAAGGGCTCGCCGCCACCTCCCCATCGGCCAAGCGGCCGACGGGGAGGCGACCGGAATGTCTGTCGTCGGCTCACAGGCCGGCGAGGTTGTTGAGGTTCACGATCGGCATGAGGATGGCCAGCACCATCAGCAGAACGATCCCGCCCATCACCAGAAGCACGCCAGGCTCGACCAGGGAGACGAGGGCCTGGACGAGGGAGTCCAGCTCCTGTTCCAGATCCTGGGCGGCGCGTTCCAGACCGTGGCCGAGCTTGCCCGACTGTTCGCCGGCCGCGACGATGGCCAGCAGAAGGGGCGGGAAGATCTCGGCCTCGGCCATGGCGCGGCGCAGGGACGAGCCCTCGCGAACGCGGGCGGCGACGAGGATGGCGCGCTCGCGGGCGAAGCGGTTCGGGGTGACGGCGGCCGATGCCTGAAGCGCCTCGACCAGGGGCACGTCGGAGCGGACGAGCGTGGCCAGCGATCCTGCGAACCGGGCGGCGTTCAGGTGCTGGACGAAGCCGGCGAAGGGCGGGGTCTTCAGCAGGAATTCGGCGAAGCGGCGCGCGTTCGCGGGCACGGCCAGCCAGCGGTTCCAGGCGATCCCGGCGATGACGAGCGCGATCATGACATAGACGCCGAAGGTCTGGACGAAGGCCGAGAGCGCGATCAGGGCGCGGGTCAGGAAGGGCAGTTCGGCGCCGCGCGAGACGAACACCTTCACGATGTCGGGCACGACATAGATCATCATCAGTGTGATCATCAGCAGGGACACCCCCGCCAGCAGCGCCGGATAGAGCAGGGCCAGCTGGACCTTGCGACGGGCCTTCTCCTGATTGCCGACGAACTCGGTCAGGTGGGCGAGGACGGTCGACAGCTTGCCCGACTGTTCGCCGGCGGCGATCGAGGCGCGGTAGAATTCGGGGAAGACTTTCGGATGACGCCCCAACGCGGCGGCGAAGCTGCGGCCCTCGAGAATGGCGGAGCGGACGTCGGTCAGGACGACGCCGATGGGCTGGCCCTCGGTCTGCTGGGCGGCGATGCGCAGCGCCTCCTCGATGCGGATATCCGAGCCGATCAGGGTCGAGAGCTGGCGGGTGACGGCCGACAGGGTCTTTGAGCTGATGCCCTGCTGGAAGATGACGATGCCCTTGGACAGGTCGGTCTTGCGGCGCTCTCCGGCCAGGGCGACGGCGGTGGGGAGCAGGCCCCGGTCGCGGACCAGCTGGCGCGCGCCGACGTCGGAGGCGGCCTCGATGGTCCCCTTGTGCGGCCTGCCTTCCGCATCCACGGCCTGGAAGGCGAACACGGGCATCAGGCGTCTTCCCGCACCACGCGGGCGACTTCCTGGACGGAGGTCTCGCCGGCCAGGGCCTTGGCGGCGCCGTCTTCCAGAAGGCCCGGGCCGCGCTGGCGGGCGAGGCGGATCAGGTCGGCCTCGGCCGCGCCGTCATGGATGGCCTGCTGCATCTCGCCGTCGATCTCGATGACCTCATACACTCCGAGCCGGCCCTTGTAGCCCTCGCCCCGGCACTCGGGGCAGCCGACGGGACGGAAGATGCGGGCCCCGACCGGGACCACGCCCCCGGTCATCTCGCTGTCGGCCTGGGTCGCCTCAGCCGGCGACTTGCAGTGGGGGCAGAGGCGGCGGACCAGACGCTGGGCGATCAGGCCCGATAGCATGGGGGCCAGCAGATAGCGTTCGACCCCCATGTCGATCAGCCGGGTCACGCTGCCGACCGCCGTATTGGTGTGCAGGGTCGACAGCATCAGGTGGCCGGTCATGGAGGCGCGCACGGCGACCTCGGCCGTCTCGTGATCGCGGATCTCGCCGACCATGATGACGTCGGGGTCCTGACGCAGGATGGCGCGCAGGCCGCGAGCGAAGGTCAGGTCGATACGGGCGTTGACCTGCATCTGGCCGATGCCGTCGAGCGCGTATTCGATCGGGTCCTCGACCGTCATGATGTTGCGGCGGCGGTCGTTCAGCCGGGTCAGGGCGGAGTAGAGGGTGGTGGTCTTGCCGGAGCCGGTCGGACCGGTGACCAGGATGACGCCGTGCGGTCGGGTGATCATCCGCTCGAACGTCTCGAGGTCGCGGTCGCTCATGCCCAGTTGGGCCAGATCCAGCGACGTCGAGCCCCGGTCGAGCAGACGCAGGACCACGCGCTCGCCGTGCTGGGACGGGATGGTCGAGACGCGGACGTCGACGTCGAGGCCGCCGATGCGCAGGGTCACGCGCCCGTCGTGGGGGACGCGTTTCTCGGCGATGTCCAGGCGGGCCATGACCTTGATGCGACTGACCAGCAGCGGGGCGAGGGCGCGAGCGGGCTGCAGCACTTCGCGCAGGACCCCATCGATGCGGAAACGGACGACCAGCCGCTTTTCCTCAGCCTCGATATGGATGTCGGAGGCGCCGTCGCGGATGGCCTGGAGCAGCAGGGCGTTGATCAGGCGGACTACCGGCGCGTCGTCGCGGCTGTCGAGCAGGTCGTCGACGGCGGCCGCGTCCTCGGCCAGGGCGGCAAGATCGTCCTCGGAGGCGGCGTAGTCGGCAGCGGGGGCGGCCTCGCCTCCGGTCTGTTCGCGCAGGATGGCGTCGAAGCGGTCGTCGTCCACGGCCTCGAAGGCGATGTCGGCGCCATTGACGCGGCGGACCTCCAGCAGGGTCTCCAGCGTCGCCGAGCGGCGGTGCAGGCAGACGGGCCGGTCGCCCCCCTCTCCTGAAGGCCGCAGGATCATGGCCCCGCGCCGGCGGGCGAACCCGTAGGCGAGGCTGGCGGTCGGGGCGGTGTCTTCGGCGAGGCTCATCATCCCCTCCGTGCACCCCGGCAAAGGCCGGGGTCCAGATTGCGAACGGGAATGTTGGGGCCGAAGGCGTGTCGACTCATCCCGGCCGACAGCCACTGTGATCCGGGCCCCGGCCCTCGCCGGGGTGCAGGGTATGAAGAGAGGCTCATGATTGAGTTACGCGCAGGGAGACGTCCACGACGCCTTCGGACGCCCCGCGCCGGATGTTGACAGAGGACAGGGTGGCGCCGGAGGCCTCCAGCGCCGCCAGCCAGGGAATGACGGCGTCGTAGCGGGCGCCGGTCACGCTGACCTCCGCTGAGCTGTCGTCGCCGGTGATCGTGGGGATGATGCCGAAGGTCGCGGCCTGGGTCGGGATGGCGGTCTGCAGCGGGCCGGACAGGGCGGCGGTCGGGGCGACGATGCCGCCCGCGGTGCGGACATCGACCATGACCTGCTCATAGGCGGCGATGCGGCCGATGTCCGTGGCGCGGGCGTCGAGCAGGGGGCGCAGGATGGCCAGCCAGACGATGGCGATGACGATCAGGCCGCCGAGGAAGGCGATCATCGCCTGTTCGCGACGCGAACGCGACGCCATCCAGGCGGCGGCGTTGTCGAGGGCGGGGGACCTCATCCGGCGCCTCCCGGCGTGATCTGTATGGTGGCGTTGAGGCCGTTGGTCGCCTGGGTGGCGTCGACGGCCGCGGGGGTTCCGGTCGCGGTCAGGCCCGAGGCGTTCAGGGCGGCGACCGCCCGATCCAGTGTCGCGGCGTCCGAGACGGCAACGCCGAGGTCGAGCGAACCGGGCGCATAGACGGCGGAGTTGAAGGCCACGGCGCCCGCGCCCGGCAGGGCGCCCGAGGTCTGGGCCAGCAGCCGGGTGAAGGGGCGGACGCCGCCGCCTGCGGAGGGCAGGACGCGGCCGGCGGCGGCGATCAGATCGTCTTCGGCCGCGATCTGCGGAGCGACGGACTGGAGCAGGGAACGGGTCTCAGCCTCCTTCTTCTCCGCCATGCTGTGCAGCAGGAGGGTATCTATGCCGAGGATGCTGATGTGGGCCAGGACGCCGATTCCGGCGACCAGGGCGAGGGTCCGGGCAGTGCTCGGCCCGCCGGAGCGGGTCGCGGCCCAAGGGCCCTGACGCAGGTCGAGCGGCGGCAGGACGGCGACCGTCTCTCCCATCGACCCGAGCAGGGCGGCCTCGTGCTCGACCCCGTCGGCCAGGGCCTCTGGCAGGGGATCGCCGATGGTCTGGAGGCGGGGCTTGCCCGCGGCGGTCCAGGCCGCGTCGATGGCCGAAAGCGGCAGGGCGAATCCGGCGCCGTTGTCGGTGCGGACCAGGGCGCGATCCGCCTCCGCCTTGACCACCCAGGCGCCCGGCGACGGCATCGGCAGTGTGAGGGCGTCGGGCAGCAGGATCGACGGTTCGAGCTCGGCCTCTGCCAGCAGGGCGATCCACGACTTCATCCGGGCGTGGCGCACGACCCCGGCGATGTGGCGGCGCGGGGCGACCTCCATGCCGAGGGCGAAATGCAGGGTGGCCAGGGGCTCGCCGACGGCATCCTCCAGCGCATAGGCGAGGTTGGCGACGCGCTGGGCGCGAGTCGGGAAGGGCAGGTCGACCGTCAGGGTCAGGACGTCTTCCGAAGGGACCAGAACCGTCGTCGGCCCCGCATAGGTCCGGTCGACTGCTATGATTCTGTCATCGACGATGCGCCATAAGCCTCGGCTCGGAAGGTTCGAACGGGCGGGTCGACCGAGCATTGGCGGAACTCAATAGAATGGCGTGGTCGGAGGCGTTGACCCGGTCTATAGCAGCGAAAACAAGCCTGTCGCCACTGGCTAAGCCGTCGAGAAAAAGTGTCATGGTTACTTTGTCCAAGCGTCACAAGCTTGACCGTCGTCTTGATGGGCGGCGTGCGGGTCTGACTCTGGTCGAGATGATCGTGGTGCTGGCCATCATCGCCGTGGTCGCCGTGCTGATCGTGCCCAATGTCATCGGCCGCCCTGACGAGGCGCGGGTGACCGTGGCCAAGACCGACCTGAAGACCATCGCGACCGCTCTGCGCATGTATCGCCTCGACAACGGCGACTATCCGACGACGCAGCAGGGGCTGGAGGCGCTGGCGTCCCGTCCGACCACGCCGCCGGAGCCGCGCGCCTATCCGGCCGAACCCTATCTAACCGAGGTCCCGACCGATCCCTGGGGCAAGCCCTACGTCTATCGCAGCCCAGGCACGGGCGGCGCCTACGACCTGCTGTCCTACGGCAAGGACGGCGAGGAGGGAGGCGAGAAGCTCGACGCCGACCTGAACGAACGCACGCGCTGATGGGTCGTGTCGGGGGACGCAGTCTGAAGCGACGCTCCGGGATGACCCTGGTCGAGATCCTGGTCGTGCTGGCCATCGTCGGGGTCATGGCGGGCGTCGTCACTCTGGGCGTCGGCGCGGCTGATCGCGGGACGGGTGTCGAGACCGAGGCCAACCGTCTGGCGGACCGGCTGAGGCTGGCGGCCGACGATGTGCTGGTGACGCGCCGACCCCTGTCGCTGGCCTTTGACGGCGAGGGCTATGGCTTCGTGCGCGGCGACGCGGGCACGACCGGCGTGGTCGATGCCCTGGCCGAGCGGCATGCGCTGCCGGCGGGCGTCCGGATGGTCGGGCTGGGCGTAGCTTCGCCGGTGGCGATCGACCCCGACGGCGCCCAGCCGGTCGCGGCCTTCGGCCTGGCCAAGGGAGACCGCCGCTGGCGTGTGACTTTCGACGGACTGAACGCCGTGGCCGAGCCGGTGAGCGACGAGGCTCCGGCATGAAGCACGGCTATTCCCTGATGGAGGCGCTGGTCGCCCTGTTCATCCTGGCCATCGCCACGGTGGGGTTGACGCGCGCGACCCAGGCCCATGTCGACGGCGTGCGCGGCCTGGAGCAGAGGGTGGTGGCCCAGTGGGTCGCCGAGAACCGGCTGGTCGAGCTGAATCTCGAAGGTCCGATGCAGACGGCGGACGTGTCGGTGGTCCGCATGATGGATCGCGACTGGGACGTGCGGGTCGCGCGGCGGAATACGGACGATCCCGATCTGGTCGCCGTGGATGTCGCGGTGTCTCCGGCGGGGTCGGGGAACGAGGCTGTGCGGCTGTCGGGCTTCGTCGATCGGGGAGCGGCGGCATGACCCCCGAACGCAGGGACGAAATCGCGCTGAGGGTCGTCAGCGTCGTGGTCGTGGGATCGCTGGCTCTGGCTCTGGCGGGGCTCACCTGGCGGCTGACCGGCTGGGACGACGGACGCGACGAGGTCGCCGTGGCCGAAAGGCTCGCGCCTCTGGGCGGCGCCGCGGCGCCGGGCGCCGATGCGGATCTGGCGCGGATCGTGTCGCTGGCGCCCTTCGGCGGGGCAGTCGCGGCGGGCGGCCTGCCGGCCTCGACCCTGGGTCTGGTGCTGAAAGGCATCCTGATGGCTTATCCGCCCGCCGCCTCGACGGCGTTGATCGCGATCGGCGAAGGCCCGGCAGCCATCTATGGCATCGGCCAGACGCCGGTCGGCGACGCGGTGATCGAAACCATCGAGGTGGACCATGTCATCCTGTCCTCCGGCGGCGCGCGCCAGCGGCTAGACTTCCCCGAGCCGGTCGCGATCGATCCGGCCACTGTGTCCAACGCGACGCCGGCCGCGGGGATCACCGTGATGCCGGTCCAGCCGCCGCAATCGCCGGCAGCGGCGGCGGCCCTGGCGATGTCCTCGCCCGTGGCCAGTGCGGCGGCGGCGGCGGCGGCCTCGCAGCCGGCGCCGCGCGTCGCGGACGCGGGACCCACGCCGAGTGTCGCCGCTGCCGCCGGCGCGGCAGGCGTGACAGCGACGGCGTCAGGCTATCGTATCGGCCCAAATCCCTCACCCGAGCTGCGTCGCTTCGGCCTGCAGCCCGGCGATGTGATCGAGACGTTGAACGGCCAGGCGGTCGGCGATGCGGGCTCGGATCAGCAGCTCTTCGAACGCGCCCGGTCCGCCGGACAGGCGCGCGTGGTGGTCGTCCGTGACGGACGCCGTCTGACCCTCAACTTTCCCCTTCGCTAGGAGCCCGGCGTGACGAAGTTTCTCCGCCTGACCACCACCAGCGTGCTGGCCCTCAGCCTCGCCGCCGGCCCCGTCGGGACCGCCTCCATGGCCCAGACCGTGGCCCCCGCGCCCGTCGCCATGCAGGACGTTGTCATCAACATGCGCGGCGCCGACATCAAGGATGTCGCCGAACAGGTCAGCCGCATCACCGGCCGCACCCTGGTGCTGGACCCGCAGGTGCAGGGGCAGGTCAACGTCGTCTCGGCCGAACCGTTGAGCCGCAATGGCGTGTGGGAGCTGTTCCTTTCGGTGCTGCGGACTTCGGGTTTCGCGGCAGTGCGCAGCGGCAATCTCTGGCGCGTCGTGCCCCAGGCGACCGTGGTCCAGAGCGGGGCGTCGGAGACCGGAGCCGCCACCTCCAACCAGCAGATCGTGACCCGTCTGGTCCGCCTGCGGAATCTGCCGTCGGATCAGGCCGTGCGCGCCCTGCGGCCGCTGGTGTCGTCCTTCGGCGCCATCGAGGCCCTGACCGAACCGAACGCTGTCGTCGTCACCGACTACGCCGAGAACATCCGCCGGGTGCAGCAGCTGGCCGCGACCCTTGATCAGGGCGGCGGGACCTCGTTCGACAGCATTGCCCTGCGCCACGCCTCCGCGACCGAGGTGGCGGCCTCGGTCAGCGCCCTGCTGGGATCTGACGCCGGCGGGCCGCGCGTGACGGCCGACGAGCGCTCCAACGTCCTGTTGATCCGGGGCGACGCGGCCGACCTGGCCCAGGCCCGATCGATCGTCGCGGCGCTCGACACCCCGGGCGGGGCGACGCCGGTCACGCGGGTCGTGCGTCTGAGGAACTCCGACGCCGAGTCGATCACCGAGATCGTGCGCGGCCTTCTGGGCGGCGAGCCGTCGGCGAACAACCCGGTGGCGCGGTCTCTGCGGGGCAATACCGGACTGGCCAGCCTCAGCGCCTCCAACCGGGACACGGCGGCCATGGCGGCCAGCGCCTTGACGTCGGGCGATGGCGCGGCGGCTTCCTTGCCCGCATCCGGGTCGCCGGCCCGCGCCGACGGTTTCACCCTGGACGGCGTGACGGTGCAGGCCTCGCCCGAATTGAACGCCGTGGTCATGCGCGGCCCGCCCGCGACGGTGGACATGCTTGAGGATGTCATCAGCCAGCTCGACCTGCGCCGCGCCCAGGTGAAGATCGAGGTCGCCATCGTCGAGATCACCGGCGAACTGGGCGAGCAGATCGGGGTACAGCTGGGCCTCGGCGGCGCGGTCCCGGCCGACGGCGTGGTCGGGGGCACCGGCTTCTCCAACGCGGGGAGCGACCTGGGCACGGTTTTGAGCGCGCTGGGCTATCCGGCCGGGCGCCTGCTGGGCGCGGGCCTGTCGCTGGCGGCGGGGTCGGAGGGCGACTTCGGCCTGCTGCTGCAGGCCGTGGGCACCAACAATGCGGCCAACCTGCTGTCCTCGCCCAGCATCACCGTGCTGGACAATGAGGCGGCCGAGATCGTGGTCGGCCAGAATGTGCCGTTCCGCACCGGCAGTTTCGCCACGGACGGCAACTCGACCAATCCCTTCACCACCATCAGCCGTGAGGATGTGGGCCTGACGCTTCGGGTCGTTCCCCGGGTGCACGAGGGCGGCGTGGTGCGGCTTGAGGTCAGCCAGGAGATTTCCTCGCTGGTGCCGACGGCGATCATCGGGGCGGCGGATCTGGTCACCAACCGGCGCAGCCTGCAGACCTCGGCCCTGGCCGACGACGGCGAGACGATCGTGCTGGGCGGCCTGGTCACCGACGACCGTCAGACCGCAAATAGCCGGGTTCCGGGCCTGGGGAGTCTGCCGCTGATCGGCGCGGCCTTCCGCTCGCGGCGTGACAGCCAGACGCGGCGGACCCTGTTCATCTTCCTCAAGCCGACGATCCTGCGCGACAGCGCCTCGGTCGCACAGGATGCGCAGGACGCCTACGATCGGCTGCGGCGCTCGGAGCCGGTGCGGCTCGATCCGACGCGTCCGGAACCGATTGCGCGCGACCCCCGGCTTCAGCCAGAGGTGGACGAGGTTTTCTAGACCGCCCCACTCCGTTAATCCCCGTGAAGGCGGGGATGATCGGGATTAGTGGTCGTTTCGGCGCGGCGCGAACCGCGGAATGACCAGATCAGGATCGGCCTCGGCGCCCTCGGGCGGGCGAGAGACAGGCTGGCGTTGGTCGGTCAGACGCAGCAGGGGCGGCGCAATCCGTCCCCGGGCCTCCACCCGGCGATAGACAGTCTGGCCGCCGAACAGGGCGGCGCCGCCCGCCAGGGCTCCGCCGAAGAAGATCAAGAGGGCGGTGAAGGCCCCGTCCCACCAGCGGTCCTTGCCATAGACGGCGGTCGGCGCGCCGCCGGTCGCGGCGGGCGTCGGCGGGCGCGCCGTCGTCGGCTCGGCCAGGGTCATCAGCACGCCGCCTCGCGCCAGCATCATCGGCACATTGGCGCGCGGGATGACGGCGTAGGCGCCGGCGCCCGTGCGCATCAGGGCGATGTCCTGATCCAGCAGGGCGGTCCCGAAATCCTTCAGCAGCGCCTCCCCGGTGTACCAGCCGTCGGCGCGGAAGGTAACGAGGCCGTCGACCGCCGGATCGATGGTCAGGTCCCAGGCGAGGGCTCCGCCCACCACGTCCTGGGCGGCCTCGGCGACGGGCGTGTCGGTGAAGCTGAAAACATAGAACTGCACCGGCTCGGCGGCGGCCGGGATCGGCGACGCGGCGGGCGCCTGGGCAAGCGCCGGGGCGGCGACCAGCATCAGGGCCAGAAGGGCGGGGCGGAACAGACGCATCGGAAGCCTCGATACCATGCCGACCTCATGCGGACCTAAGACGACAGGACGATGAAATCGCTCGCCGCCTCGTCTAGGGTGGTCGCGCACGGACCCGTCCGTGCGTTTCAGGAGACCGATGTGGTCCAGGTTCCCGGCGCCGCCCGACGCGCCGCCGCCTTTCGCCGAATGCGTGACGCCCGCTCCAGCGAGGTGGCGGAGGACTATGTCGAACTGGTCGGCGACCTGATTGCGGAAACCGGCTCGGCGCGGCTGACCGACCTGGCCGATTGCCTCGGCGTCGCGCCGGCGACGGCGGCCAAGGCCCTGCAGCGGCTGCAGCGGGACGGGCTGGTGGAAACCAAACCCTACCGCTCGATCGCCCTGACCCCGGCGGGCGAGACAATGGCGGCAGCGTCGCGCGAACGGCACCGGATCGTGCACGAATTCCTGATCGCGCTCGGCGTCACGGGAGAGACCGCCGAGGCCGATGCGGAGGGCATAGAGCACCACGTCAGCCCCGAGACCTTGACCCTGTTTGAAAGCCTGACCAGGCGCCTGCGCGACGGGGGCTGATTTCCTCGCATCCGGTGACGATTTGTCGCGTATATGGATTCAGCCGAGGCTGAATTCGCGCCGGGCAGGGAGATATCGATGGCCGCTCCAGGCGCCGCTGACCACAATTGCTCGCTGCCGGAGGCCCATCGCAGCATCCCGGTGTGGACCGAAGGCAGTGTGGCGCGGCCTTGGTGGCGGCGGATGCTGGCCTTCTCCGGCCCCGGCTTCCTGGTTGCGGTCGGCTATATGGATCCCGGCAACTGGGGCACCGATCTCGCGGGCGGCAGTCAGTTCGGATACGCCCTGTTGTGGGTCATCCTGGCCTCCAACCTGATGGCCATCTTCCTTCAGGTCCTGTGCGCGCGGCTGGGGCTGGTCAGGGGCCAGGACCTCGCCCAGGCTTGCCGGGATACCTACTCAAAGCCGACGTCGATCGCGCTGTGGCTGCTGTGCGAGATCGCCATCATCGCCTGCGACCTGGCCGAGCTGGTCGGGGCGGCCGTGGCGCTGAACCTGCTGTTCGGCATCCCGCTGATGTGGGGCGTTCTGATCACCGGCTTCGACGTGCTGATCCTGTTGATGCTGATCAATTTCGGCTTCCGCTGGCTGGAGGCGATCGTCATCGCCCTGGTCACGACCATCGGCGCCTGTTTCGCCTGGTCGATCTTCCTGGCTCAACCCGACTGGGCCGCAGCGGCGCACGGAGCCCTCCTTCCCAGCCTGCCGGGCGGAGGCGCGCTGTTGATCTCGCTGGGCATCCTCGGCGCGACGGTCATGCCGCATAACCTCTATCTGCATTCGTCGATCGTACAGACGCGGGCGCATGGCCGGGGGATCGCCGACCTGAAGGCGGCCATCGGGCACAATACGGTCGACACGATCGTGGCCCTGGGCGCCGCCTTCTTCGTCAACGCCGCGATTCTGGTGCTGGCGGCGGCGGTGTTCTGGAAGGCGGGGGTCGAAGTCGACGACCTGCGCCAGGCGCACGAACTGCTGAAACCCGCCCTGGGCGGAGCGGCGGCCACGGCCTTCGCGGTCGCCCTGCTGTGCTCGGGCCAGTCCTCGACGATTACAGGGACCCTGGCCGGTCAGATCGTGATGGAGGGCTTCCTCAGGATCCGCATCAAACCGTGGATCCGGCGGCTGGTCACCCGGAGTATCGCGATCGTGCCGGCCCTGGTGATCGTCTCGGCCACTGGTGGGCGGGACACGGTCCAGCTGCTGGTCATCAGCCAGGTCGTGCTGTCGATGCAGCTGCCGTTCGCCATCTTCCCCTTGATGATGCTGACGTCGGACAAGGTGAGGATGGGCCAGTTCGCGAACGGGCGCGTCGTGCAGGTGGTTGGTTATTCGATCTGCGCGGTCATCGCCGCGCTGAATGTCTATCTGCTGTGGAGCGTGATCGGGCCGATGTGGCTGGGACTGTTGGCGGCAGTGATGATCGGCTTTGCGGCCTGGGTGCGGCTCGGCTACCGCGCGGCCGCTATTTGAGGAAGGTGTCGGGCCGCACCGCGCCGGTGCCGAGGTCGATGCGCATGCGGAGCCCCTGGAAGCTGTCGGCGATCAGGACTCCGTCTTCCAGCCGCATGGCGACGAAGGCGTCCTGGGCGTCGCCCTTGGGCGGATGCGCGGTCCAGCGGCGACGGCCGGTCGAATGCAGACAGACGATGGAACCGCGCTCGCCTTCGGCCGCCGACAGGCCGTGGAGGATCAGGCGGTCGCCGTCGGGCAGGTCGATCTGCGTCATGGAAGGGGGATCGGGTCGGAGAAGCTCTCGGCCGGGATCAGTTCGAGAAGCTGGACCTGCCGGCCGCCGCCGGGCTGGTCGAAGGCGGGGGCGGCGATGCCGACCTTCATCAGGGTGCCCGCGGGGACAGTGACGACGGCGTAGAACTCTGCCGTGTTGGCGGGCGGCAGGGCCATGGCCTCGCGCACGCCTTGCGAAGACGTCGGCTGAACGGGCGACAGCCAGGCCCCGAGGCGGTTCGCGCCACCCCCGTACGCCCGGTAGAAGGTCATGACGCGATCGGTGCGGACCTCCTCGACCGGTCCGGCCCAGGCCTCGACGAGGACGGCCGGAGCGGGGGCGGCATAGGTCGTGGGTGCTGCGACGGTGGAACAGCCCGCGAGGCCCAGCGTCAGGGCGGCCATAAGCATCATGACGGGCGTCAGCAGCCAGTCGCGCGTCGCTGCCCTGAAGTTCGTCATCGTCGTCTCCCCGATTCCCGCGGCGAGGCTACACCCGGGCCTGCATGAGCGCCTAGTAGACGTCGCGACGGTAGCGGCCGGTCTCGACGAGGTCGCGCAGGGCGTCGGCGCCGAGGACGGTTTCGAGCTCCGTGTTCACGCCTCCGGCCATGCCTTCGAGGCTGCCGCAGACGTAGATGGCGGCGCCGCGTGCGACCCAGTCGCGGACGGAATCGGCTTCAGCCTCGATCACCGCCTGGACATAGCGACCGTCGCCGGGATCGCGCGAGAAGGTGCGATCGAGACGGGTCAGGGTTCCTTCAGCCAGCCAGCCCCGCAGTTCGGCGTCATGGAAACTGTCGTGAGCCGCCGTGCGCTCGCCGAACATCAGCCAGGCGCCGGCGGTCGCCTTCCGGGCAGCGCGAGCCTTCAGATGCGAGCGGAGGCCGGCGATGCCCGTGCCGTTGCCGATCAGGATCATCGGCGTCGCCGCCTCCGGGCCGTGGAAGGCGCGGTTGGCGCGGATGCGCATCGGCGCGATCTCGCCGATTTCCAGCGTCTCGGTCAGCCACCCGGAGGCGAGGCCGGGCGTTCCGTCGGGCCGGCGCATCAAACGGATCAGGAACTCGGCGCGGCCGTCTGCAGGCAGGGAGGCGACGGAGTATTCGCGGTGGGCCAGGCCGCCCTCGGGCGAGGGGGTGCCGACCTCGGCGATGTCGCCGGCGACCCATGGCGGGGCGCCGTCGACGGGCTCGAACGCCAGATGCCAGGCGCCCTCGCCGGGGCTGCCTGGGTTCAGCAGGCGACGCTCGACCAGACGCCAGTCGGCATAGGCGGGCGCGGCCCAGTCTGGTGCGGCGACCGAGCCGGTCAGGCGGCTGAGCTCGCCCTGCCAGTGGCGGACGGCCGCGGCGTCGCCGTTGTCGACCTCGACCGCATCGAACAGGGGCCGGGCGCCTGCCGACTTCAGCCAGCCGTCCAGCGCCCGACCGTAACCGCAGAACTCGACATAGGTCCGGTCGCCGAGAGAGAGGAGACCGTACTCCAGCCCTTCCAGGCGCGTTTGATCGGTCATGATCCGGCGGACGAAGCGGGAGGCGCTGTCGGGAGCGTCCCCCTCGCCGGTGGTCGAGGCGATGAACAGGATGCGGGCGGCGATCAGGTCGGTCGGCTCGATGTCGGCGAAGGACTTCACCCGGGCGGGGCAACCGGCGTCGGCGAAGGCCTTGCGGGTCATCTCGGCCAGTTCGTCACCGAAGCCGGTCTGACTGGCGACGGCGATCAGGGTCGAGCCCGGCTGCGCGGCCGCCGTGGGCCTGGCGCGGACCCGCCGGATCTTCCAGCCGGTGAAGGCGAGCCAGGCGACGACGGTCAGGGCCGCCCAGATCCACCGGATCGGGTCGTCGCTCACCCGGCTTCGTCCTCGTCCATCATGGCGACGAAGGCGGGGGTCAGGTGTTCGACGACGCCGTCGGCGGTACGGACCACCATCTGGGCGGCGAGGTCGTAGGCCTCGGCCGTCGCCGGACCTGCCTCGGGGCCGAGAACGGTCAGGGCGGTGGCCCAGGCGTCGGCGATCATGGCGCTGGCATGGAAGACGGTGACCGAGGTCACGCCGTTATCGATCGGCCGACCGGTGCGGCCGTCGATGGTGTGTGGATAGAGCCGTCCGTCGTGCTCGAAGGCGCGGCGCCAGTCGCCGGAGGTGGCGACCGCGATATCCACCAGCGCGGCGACGGTGCGGGCGGAGGGGGCGCCCGGCGGCTCCTCCAGACCGATCCACCAGGGCTGGCCGTCCGGCTTCACGCCCTGGCCGCGCATCTCGCCGCCGATCTCGACGAGGTGGGAGGTCGCGCCGAGACGCGTCAGGGCTTCGGAGACCCGGTCCACCGCATGGCCCTTGGCGATACCGGCGAAGTCCAGCGTCATGCCGCCGGGCTGCATGGCGCCGCGCGCATCCCGGTTCAGACGCAGCTTCTGCCAGCCGCTGACGGCCAGGGCCGCGGCGACCTCGTCGTCCGACGGAAGGACGGTCCCGACGCGCGCTCCGGACGGGCCGAAACCCCATAGATCGACGAGCGCGCCCAGGGTCGGATCGACCGCGCCATCCGTGTCGTCGGCCAGATTCATGGAGGCGTCGAGCACCGTCCAGAAGGTCTGGGACAGGGCCCAGATTCCGGCGGGCGCGGCGTTGAAGCGGGAGATCTCGCTGGTCCGGTCCCACGGGCTGAAGGCGGCAATGACCGCGTCCAGCTCGGTCCGGACGGCGACCATCAGCGCCGCGTCGTCGATCCCGGCCGGGGCGACGGCGCGGACCGACCAGGTCGTGCCCATGGTCTCGCCGCCCAGCCGCCGGACGTCGTCGCCTGGCGGTCTGGACGGCGGAGCGTCCATGGGCGGGATCAGGACGCGGGTCGCCGACCGCTCGTCCCCCTCGCGGAGATCGAGCGGCGGCGGGGCGCCGTGCGATCCGCGAAGAGTCAGGGGAGGACCTGCAGGATGGCGGTGTACTGGGCCGAGGCGACCGGCGGGCCGTTGCGACCGCCGCCGGCCGGGGCCGCCGGGTCGCGCCACGAGGTGTTGACCCAGTACAGGCCGGCCTCGGGCCAGGCGATCGAGACCCGGCCCTCGACGTCGGTCCTGGCGGTGATCTCGTGCGGGTTGTCGCGGTACTGCAGGCCGCCGCGCGCCACCACCACGTCGGCGTCGGCGTAGGGCCGGCCGTCCTTCAGGAACTCGAATACGCCCGCCTCGCCGGCGACCAGGTCGTTCGGGTGGGTCACCGGGATCATCTCGATACCGACGCCGCTCGGGGTGAAGACGGTGGTGGTCGGCTCGCCCAGGGTGACGAAGGTCTCCAGCCGGTTGGCGCTGAAGGCCGAGGCGACGTCGGCGGCGCCGGCCGGGATGTTGGCCGCCATCTCTGCGGCCGGACCCCGCCAGCGGCCCTGTTCGCCGTTCAGCGTCCAGGTCGCGGTCATGCCGGCCGAGGCGTTGGCGATCTTCCAGGTGCCGGGCTTGTTGACCTCGACATCGAAGGTGGTGCGGTAGGCGCCCTGCATCAGGTTGGCGGCCGCGTCGGCCGAGCCGTCGGGCGCGGTGATGACCAGGCTCTGGGGCGACAGGCGCAGCGGGGCGTGGTCGGCGATGAAGACGCCGTTCGAGGCGCCGGCGTCGAACGAGACCCAGAAGGAGTCTCCCGACAGAACGGTGTGCGAGGGCATCAGCCAGCCCCGGTGGGCGCTGGCCGACATCGGCGCGGCGACGGCGGCCAGGACGGCCAGGGCGGCTAAAACTTTGGTGGGAAGGATGAAGGTCTTCATGCGACTGTTCCCTAGCGGGTGACGGCGACGCGGACGGCGCCCAGTTCGGAGGTTCCGGCGGCGGAGGCGGTGTTGGCCGCGCCGCCCCAGGTGAAGGGCAGGCGGACGACCTCGCGGCCCCCCTGTTCGCGGGCCGCCTCGACGACGATGTTGTACGAACCGGCCGGCAGACTGGCGAGGCGGGCGCCGGAGACGGTGACCGTCTGGCGGCCCGGCGCGCGGGTCGGTCCGGTGACGCCGTCGATCGGCAGGGCCATGGCGCGGCCGCCCTTGCGCCACCAGGTGCGGATGTCCTTCAGATACTGTTCGCCGTCGCCATCGCCGCGCGCCGTGGCGCCGGCCTCGTACCACAGGGCGATGGTGCGCACGGCCGTCTGGGCCGTGTCCTGCCGCTCGATCCAGACCGCGACATAGGGGCGGTGATAGGCGGCGGTCGAGAGGGTCGGCACCTCCAGTGTCACGGTCAGGTCGGCGGCCAGGGCCGGGGCGGCGATCGCGCTCGCGGCGGCGGCGAGGATCAGGGGCAGGGGACGGATACGCGACGACATGGAGAGGGACTCGTCAGTGGATGAAGATGAGGGCGATGATGACCGGGATGGCGATGCCCAGCCCGACCAGGGGCCAGGTCGAGGCGCGCGTCCGGGCGTGCAGCCAGAGCAAAGTCAGGCCGGTGACGGTGAAGACGATGCAGGCGACCGCGAAGACATCGATGAACCAGTACCAGACGGGGCCGGTGTCGCGGCCCTTGTGCAGGTCGTTGATGTAGGCGACCCAGCCGCGCGTCGTGGTCTCGCGCAGGGCCTCGCCCGTACCCCGGTCGATGGTGACCCAGCCGTCGGTGCCGGGGCCCTTCAGCGCGATATAGATTTCGTCCGGCGCGGTCTCGGTCGCCTTGCCGGCGATGGAGATATCCAGCTCCGAGGAGACCCAGCGGGCGATCGCGTCGGGGACCGGATCGGTCGTCTCGTCAGGGACGTCCGACAGCCGCTCCAGCAGGGGAGCGGGCAGGGTCGCCGTCAGCTCCATCGTCACGGGTTCGGCCGGGATCTGGGCGGCGTGGTTCAGGGTGATGCCGGTGATGGCGAACAGCAGCATCCCGGCCAGCGACAGCCCCGCCGAAATCCAGTGCCAGCGGTGCAGTTCCTTCAGCCAGAAGGCGCGCGCGCCGTTCATCGACCGCGCACGGGCGGCGGCCTTGGCGACAGGTTTTGCGGCGGCGTCGGTCACACACGGCCTGTGCCATATGTTGAGAATGATTTGCAAGTGCCTCTATCCGCGTTCGGTGTCGCGGCGCCTTGGGCGACAGGGGGAATCCCGGCTGATAGGGTCGGGAAACGGTGGCGGGGAGTATCCTGATGCGGCGTATCGGTCTGGCGGCGGCAATGGCGGTGTGTCTGGCCGGGCCCGGATGGGCGCAGGCGTCCGATCCGGTCGAGGCCGTCGACGTCTTCATCGGCACGGCGGGCAAGGGCCACACCTTCCCCGGCCCGGTCGCGCCGTTTGGCATGGTGCAGCTGAGCCCCGACATCGACTAGCGCTCCTTCCGCCAGTCCTATGACTGGGCCTCGGGCTATCGCAACAACGATCACCGCTGGCGGCGAACTGCATTTCGTCATAGACGCACAACCGAACCGGACCTGGGGCGCTGGCGCGGCGGCACGACCTTATTCGATGAGCGGGCGCTGACGATCACCTCTCCGCGCGCGAAGGCGCTTGGGGAGGACAGGTCGCGCAGCGACCAGGAGGGGGTGACGCGATCTCACCGATCACCGCGTCTTTCCCTCACGACTGTCAGGATGAAGTTGAGCACGCCGTCGAGTTCATCGCGCACATCCGAGGCCCGCAACCGAATGACGCGCATGCCTTGCTCGCCCAGCCACGCCGTCGCCCCCTCCTGACCGCTTCGCGGTCTGTCCTCCCCATTCGCCTTCGCGAATGGGGAGGTGACGCGTGCGGCGCCATCCCAGACCCTGCAAACTACGTCGAACGAATTTTTCTGTTCGACATAGAAATCTTGATCCAGTCAGTGTCGGCGGGACGCACACCCTTCCGAACGCGCCCTGGTTCGCGGCGGGTGTAGAGTTCGTAGTCACGGTTCGCGGAGAGGGCGAACAGAGGATTTCGTCCGTTTCGTCCGTTTCGTCAGGGTGTTTTTCGTCAGGCCGAACGGACAAACCCCCGCAGCACGTTGGCCTCCGTGCTCAGCACCAGCCGGTCGATGTCGATCCGCTTCGGCTCGGCGAACAGGATGAAGTAGTATTTCATCTGCTCGGACCACCAGTAGCCGGGGCAGTTGTCGCCCTGGGTCATCGGCCGGGTCGAGATGTCCTGCAGCGAGGTGTAGCCGTACTCGGCCTTCGAGCTGGACTTCATGTTGCGATAGTGGGTCGCCGCGATGGCGCGGTAGCGATCGTCGCGGTCGTGCTGCCACAGGTTCAGGCAGGCGTCGGCGACCTCGGGGCGCAGGCCCGTGCGCAGGGTGCGAGGACGAGCCGTCGTCACGTCGGTCGATTCCGGCACGATCAGATAGCGATCCTGCATCGTCTCGTAGGTCTTGAGGAAGTCGTCGCCCTCGGCCTTGAAACCCGCCTGTCCCAGTAGCCCCGCCAGATAGGCGCCCAGCACAGTCTGCGACGTGCCGGTCACCGCGCCGGTCTCGTAGTCGACCATCGGGAACCAAAGCAGGCCGTCGTAGCGCCTGCCCTGATGGTCGATCATGGCCTGCAGGCACTCCTGCGCGGCGACCTTCAGCGCCTCGTCGCCGAACAGCTCCCAGGCGTCCCACAGGTATTCGTAGAAACTGTCGGCATAGACGTCGATGGAGGCGTTGCGGCTGGTTAACCGGCCCGTCCCGGCGTGGATGTTGGCCGCCATCAGGCCGATCCCGGACCGCATGTTCAGGGCATGCATCAGGGCCCGTTTCGCGGCGGCATGGTATTTCGGCTCGCCCGTCAGCTGGCTGAGAACCCCGAACTCGGTGATGTAGGTGCCGATCTCGGCGAGGTTGGTCTCGGGGTCGCGCACCGCGCCGGTCTTCAGGTTCACATAGCGGTAGGGCAGGCCGTGCGGAGAGGCGTCGAATGCCTTCATCAGCCGGTCGGCAAGGTCCTTCGCCTTCCCCAGCAACACCGGATCGCCGCAGGCCAGGTGCGCCGACAACAGGCCGCCGACCAACCGGATATTGGTCTCGAACACCTGCGCTTCGCCGTCGATGTCGAAGTCCAGGTTCGCCTTGACCCAGTCGACCCCCGCCTGGAACTCGGCGTCCAGCTCCATGATCCACAGGGTGTCCAAGGTCTCGACCAGTGACAGACCCAGGTCGTGGCCCTCGATGAAGAAGGACTGCGACGTGCCCGAAACGGGGTTGATCTCGTCCTTGCCCCAGGCGCGTTCGACATAGTGGTCCCAGGCCCATTTGAACTGGGCCTTCACATCGGTGCCCAGTTGTTCCCAATCCTGCGCGGCCCAGTCTTCGGACTGCGCGAAGGCGGGGAGGGGCGCCAGGCTGGCGAGCAGACCGCCTCCCGCCAGGGTCAGCGCCGAACGACGGGGCAGGGACAGGGTTCTCATCGCCGAACGCTCCGATTGACTCCCGCCGCACCATGGCGGTCGCCCCGACGGTCCGCCAGTCGCGGCGTTGTCGTGAAGGGTCGAATGCAGGCGGCCGGTCGCCACGCCCTCGACACCCCTGTCGGTGCGCGCTCCAAAGTTCTCCCGCCGGTTCACAACGTCTATGTCGGCCTTCAAACATAAACGGCGGGATGCACGCTTAGGGAATTGCTTTCCATCGACTAACCCTGTTGGTTGATCCGGGGGGTGGGACGATGAACGAGCTTGAGCAGCTCACCGCGCGAGAACGACAGTGCCTGGTGGGTGTCGCACAGCATCGCCAGTCGAAGGAGATCGCGCGCGATCTCGGGATCTCCTCAAAGACCGTCGACAAGCATATCGAGACCGCGTGCAAGCGACTGGGCGTCGCCTCACGCCGGGACGCCGCGCTTCTTTTGATCAACGCCGGCCTACGGAACGAACCCGTAGGGGAGCCGTCCCGAGTAGCCGATGCCGCCTCGGGCGCCGCCTTCTTTCGCACGAAAGGAGGCCCCATTGACCCTCACATTACCGAACTGGACCTGGGACTATCTGGAGACCGTCTTCGAGGACCTGGCGCAAACACCGGCCGAGAAAGCGGCCGTCCTGCACCTGGTCGCGGTGACGCGCGAGATGAGCCCATTTCTCTCGAAGCTCGATCTGCTGCGCGAGATTATCTGCATCGGGCTCGTACTGTTGCCCGATCACGATCGGCCACCGAGCGCGGCCAATCTTCGACCGTCGAGTACCGCCGCGTCGGGCGGGATCTGCTAATGGTGATCGCCCTGACGTGCGGCATCGTTTTCCTGCTCGCGGGAGCCATCGGCGCGACGCTGATGATCCAGCACCTTTTGCACACGGCGGATCAAGCCCAGCAACTGCGTTGATCCGCTTTCCAACAAGCGAAGTCCACCATGACCCCCGCCAGGCGGGAGAAGGAGCCCCCATGCAACGACGTGAATATGGACAGAAGCTGGCGACGGCCCTGTTCGAGACCGAAGACGCCATCGATGCAGCCCTGGAAAAGGCGGCCCACCTCATCGCCGCGATGTCTTCCATTCGCCGCGAGAACAACCTGTCCGCCGTGCTCGGCAGCCACGCCATGACCGGCGTCACCGGATCCGTCCGTGCGCTCGGCAAGGCTCGGGACCAGATCGTCGCCGCGCATCACGCACTTCAGGCGGCCGCCCCGCAGGTCGGACTGGGCAATACCATCATGCAGGGCACGGGTGTCGGAAAGCCCGAAGAGAGCCTGCCGCGTCCAACGGGTCTCAAGGTCGCCGCTTGATGCTATGCTCGCGGTGCGCCTCGACGGCGTATCGCGAGCCTCCGCATGTTCAACGACAACGTCCTATTCCTGGCCACGGCCGCCCAGATCGGCGGTGTGATTCTGAACATCGTCGTGTGCGGTACGGCCATCTGGAAAGGCGCGCACACCGAACGGGTCGCGGCGATTTCCATCGTGATCGCCTCGATCCTCTCGCCACTCGTTCAGAATTGGACCGACTGGACCTCGCCGCAGTGGAACATCCTCATCATCGACGCGGTGAATCTCGGGGTGTTTCTGTATCTGCTCGTCCGAACCCACAGGGTGTGGCTGCTGTTCGGTTGCGCGTTCCAGCTCCTCGCGATCCTCAGCCATGTGGGCATGCTGATCGATCCCAGCGTCGTGGCGCGCGCCTATATCTCCACTCTATATCTCATGTTCTACGGCCTCATGATCGCCCTGGCAGCCGGAATCTGGGAGGGTCGGTTGCGCGATGCGCGCGCGCGAGTTGCGTCAGCCGAGCGGAATGTTCTAGCTTGATCCCATGACTTCTGCGACGCCAAACCCGATCGATATTGCCGTGGGCCAACGTGTTCGCGCCGTGCGCGAACTGCGTGGCCTCACCCAGACCGATCTGGCCAAGGCCACGGGCGTGACATTCCAGCAGATCCAGAAATATGAGCGGGGCACCAACAGAGTATCGGCCTCGCGCCTGATGCTCATTTCCCATGCGCTCGGACAGCCGGTGAGCACCTTCTTCGAGCCGGACGAGCCGGGGGCCAGGGATGGTCTGGACCTGTTCGCGGTGAGCGGCTCGAAGGCCTTACTCGAGGCCTACGGGCGAATCGAGACGGCGGATCAACGCCGCATCGTCGTGGCGCTGGCGCGTTCGCTCGCCAGCGACCCGGCCGCCTGAGTCAAACAAACCACACGGCTACCCGTGCCTGTGGCCAGCGAGACGGGTGCGGGGAGCGGTCCTGACGCGCCGCTGCCTAGACGTTGCTCTGTCTGGCTACGATGTCGATGAGCGGACCCATCGAATGATCAACGTCGATGATGTGAAGGCCCCAGTTCCGATCCACACCGGTGGTCCGGATGATCTGGCCGTCCGGGTCGTCGGTCCGGGGATCGGCTGACGTCCCGACCGGGCGGGACCATGTTGGGCGCGTCGAGGATCAGTGCGAAGACGATCTGTTCCTGGGCCGGTTTCGCCGTCGATCTGTTGGGCAATCAGCCGGGTGATCATGGCTCCACCTTGGCTATATGGTCGATGGGGACCCAGGGCGATGGGAAGACCGCCGAGCAGGAGTTTGAGGAACACGCCGGGCCGGCGACGTGAACGGAGTGACTCTGGACGTCGCCGCCAATCTATTTTAGGCTTAAAATATGTCGTCGCGCAGGGCTGTCAAAAGGATCGCCGTCGTCGGGGCCGGGCCCGGAGGGCTCTACCTCGCCATCTCGCTGAAACTGCGCGACCGGTCACTGGATGTGGTCGTGCATGAGCGCAACCGGCCAGACGATACCTTCGGCTGGGGCGTGGTCTTTTCCGACCAGACCCTGGCCAATCTGAAGGCCAGCGACCCCGAGACCGCCGCGACCATCGAGGCCGCCTTCGTCCACTGGGACGACATCGACGTGCATATCCATGATCAGACTGTCCGCTCGGGCGGTCATGGCTTCGCCGGCATCGGGCGGCAGCGCCTGCTGACGATCTTGCAGGACCGCGCCCGCTCGTTGGGCGTCGATCTTCGGTTCCAGAGCGAGGTCGCGGATGTCCGCGCGCTGGACGCCGATGTGATCATAGCCGCCGACGGGTTGAACAGCCGCGTTCGCAACGAAACGCTGGAGGTGTTCGGCGTCGATGTCGATGTGCGGCCCAACAAATACATCTGGCTGGGCACGACCCAGGCGTTCGATGCCTTTACCTTCGCCTTCGTCCAGACGCCGCATGGCTGGATCTGGGCTCACGCCTATCAGTTCGAGCCGGGGGCTTCGACCTTCATCGTTGAATGTTCGGGGGCGACCTGGAGGGGTCTCGGTTTCGACGGGATGGGTCAGGACCAGACTTGTCGGACGGCCGAGGCGCTGTTCGCCGGGTGGCTGGGCGGTCATGCGCTGATGAGCAATGCGCGCCACCTGCGCGGATCGGCCTGGCTCAACTTCTCGCGCGTGGCCTGCGCCAACTGGCGCGACGGCAAGGTCGTGCTGCTCGGCGACGCCGCCCACACGGCCCATTTCTCGATCGGATCGGGCACGAAACTGGCGTTCGAGGACGCCATCCGACTGGCCCAGGCCCTGACTGAACCAGGAGATCTTGACGCCGGCCTCGCCGCCTATGAGGCCGAGCGCCGCGTCGAGGTGCTGAAGCTGCAGAGCGCCGCCCGCAACTCGACCGAATGGTTCGAGACCGTCGACCGCTACGTCGATCTCGACCCGCTACAGTTCGCCTACAGCCTGCTGACCCGCAGCCAGCGCGTCAGCCATGAGAATCTGCGCCTGCGCGACCCTGCCTTCCTGACACGGGTCGAGCGCTGGTTCGCCGATCAGGCCGGGGCTCCGCTCACGGACGATCCCCCCGCACCGATGTTCGCGCCCCTGCGGCTGCGAGGTCTGACCCTGCCCAACCGCGTGGTCGTCTCGCCCATGTGCATGTATTCGGCCGAGGACGGGACGGTGAACGACTTCCACCTCGTCCATCTCGGCGGCCGGGCGCTGGGCGGCGCGGGACTGGTCTTCACCGAGATGACCGATGTCTCGGCCGACGCCCGGATCACGCCCGGATGCGCCGGGATGTACCGCCCGGAACACCGCGACGCCTGGCGGCGGATCGTCGACTTCGTCCACGCCCAGGGCTCGCGCATCGCCATCCAGCTGGCCCATGCCGGCCGCAAGGGCTCGGTCGAACGGCCCTGGGGCACGCGCGCCGATCAACCGCTTGAGGACGGCTGGCCGCTGATCGCCGCCTCCGCCATTCCGTGGTCGGACGAAGACCAGACCCCGCGCGAGATGACCCGCGCCGATATGGACCGCGTCCGCGACGACTTCGTCCGCGCCGCCGGCTGGGCCGACGAGGCCGGCTTCGACATGGTCGAGCTGCACTGCGCCCACGGCTATCTGCTGTCGTCCTTCCTGACCCCTGTCTCCAACCACCGCAGCGACGCCTACGGCGGCCCGCTGGAGAACCGCCTGCGCTTCCCGCTCGAGGTCTTCGCCGCCCTGCGCGCCGCCTGGCCCGACGACAAGCCGATGTCTGTCCGATTGTCGGCCACGGACTGGGTCGATGACGGCCTCACCCCCGAGGACTCGGTCGCCATCGCCCGCGCCTTCGCCGACGCCGGCTGCGACCTGATCGACGTCTCGGCCGGCCAGACCTCCGAGCAGGCGAAGCCGGTCTATGGCCGCATGTACCAGACGCCGTTCAGCGACCGCATCCGCAACGAGGCGCGGGTAGCCACCATGGCGGTCGGCAACATCTATGAGATCGACCACGTGAACAGCATGCTGGCCGCCGGCCGGGCCGATCTGTGCGCCCTCGCCCGGCCGCACCTGGCCGATCCGAACTGGAGCCTGCGCGCCGCAGCCGAGCTGGGCTGGCGCGGCATCCAGCCCCCCCTTCAATACCGCGCCGGCTTCGCCCAGCTGGCCCGGAACATGGAACGCCAGTCGCAGGCGGGACCGGTATGAGCGGCGCGCTGGACGGACGCCATGCGGTGGTGACGGGCGCCGGGTCCGGCATCGGTCGCGCGACCGCCGAACGCCTGGCCGAGGCGGGGTGCCTCGTCACCCTGATCGGCCGCCACATCGGCCGGCTGGACGAGAGCGCCGACCGCATCGGAGGCGCCGCCTTCGCCGCCCCGGCGGATGTGACCGACGCCGAAGCCCTGGCGGCCGCCATCGAGGCCGGGCGGGACCGGTTCGGGCCGATCGACATCCTGGTCAACAACGCCGGCGGGGCGTCGTCCGCGCCCTTCCTGAAGACCGACATCGCCAACCTTCGGGCCATGCTGGCCCTGAACCTCGAAGCGCCCGCCGAGGCCGCGCGTCTGGTCCTGCCCGGCATGCTGACCCGGCGCTGGGGCCGGATCGTCAACGTCGCCTCGACGGCGGGGCTGAAGGGCTATGCCTATGTCTCCGCCTATGTCGCGGCCAAGCACGGGCTGGTCGGTCTGACCCGGGCGCTGGCGCTGGAGGTCGCGAGCAAGGGCGTCACCGTCAACGCGGTCTGCCCCGGTTTCACCGACACCGATCTGGTGGCGCGCTCCGTGGAGGCCATCGTCGGCAAGACCGGGAGAACCGAAGACGAGGCGCGCGCGGCGCTGGCCGCCTCCAATCCCCAGGGACGGCTGATCACGCCCGACGAAGTCGCTGCGACGATCGTCTGGCTGTGCGACGGGGCAGCGTCCGGCATCAACGGCGCGGCCGTGCCGGTGGCCGGGGGCGAACTGTGAGCGCCGCCGCCCCCCTGCCTGACAGACTGGGCGGCGCGCCGGACGGCAAGCGGTCGCTGAGGCTGTGGCTGCGAATGCTGACCTGTTCGACGGCGATCGAGCAACGTGTTTCCCAGCGGCTCAGGGACGAGTTCGGCTCGACCCTGCCGCGGTTCGACCTGCTGTCGGCGCTGGACCGCGCGGGCGAAGCCGGCCTGACCATGGGCGAGGCGTCCCGCAAACTGATGGTGTCCAACGGCAATGTCACCGGCCTGGCCGTGCGGCTGAGAGCGGACGGGCTGATCGAGGCCATGGACGGGCCGGACCGGCGCGTGCAGCGCCTCCGCCTGACGTCGCTCGGCCGATCGCGCTTCGCCCTGATGGCCGAAGCGCACGAACACTGGATCGAGGCCCTGTTCGCCGATCTGAGCGAGGCCGAGGCCGAAGACCTGACCCATCTGCTGGAGCGCGCCAAACGCTCGCTCCACGCCGTCACCTCTGAGGATCTGAACCGATGAAGGCGCGCGACTATCGGCCCGAGCATTTCCTGTGGTCCGTCGATGATGACGGGGTGGCGACCCTGACCCTGAACCGGCCTGAGCGGAAGAATCCGCTGACGTTCGAGTCCTATGCCGAGATGCGCGACCTGTTCCGCGCCCTGGTCCATGCCGACGACTGCAAGGTCATCATCGTCACCGGCGCAGGCGGCAATTTCTCCTCCGGCGGCGACGTGCACGAAATCATCGGTCCGCTGACCGAAATGGACATGCCGGCCCTGCTGACCTTCACCCGAATGACCGGTGATCTGGTCAAGGCGATGCGTGGCTGCCCCCAGCCGATCATCGCGGCGCTGGACGGGGTCTGCGTCGGGGCCGGAGCGATCATGGCCATGGCCTCGGACCTGCGCATCGCCACGCCGAAGACCAGGACCGCCTTCCTGTTCACCCGCGTCGGGCTGGCCGGCTGCGACATGGGAGCCTGCGCCATCCTGCCCCGCCAGATCGGCCAGGGGCGGGCGTCGGAGCTGTTGTTCACCGGCCGTGTGATGACCGCCGAAGAGGGCGAACGCTGGGGCTTCCACAACCGCATCGTCGAGGCCGAGGCCTTGATGCCGACGGCCCGGGAACTGGCGCTGGCGCTGGCCAGAGGACCGACCTTCGCCCACGGCATGACCAAGAACCAGCTCAACATCGAATGGGACATGAGCCTGGACGCCGCCATCGAGTCCGAGGCCCAGGCCCAGGCCATCTGCATGAAGACCAACGATTTCCGCCGCGCCTACGAGGCCTTCGCCGCCAAGCGCGAGCCGGTGTTCGAGGGGGACTGAACATGGCGGACCGCACCTTCCTCGACTGGCCGTTCTTTGCTGACCGCCACCGCGCCTTCGCCGCCGACATCGAGGCCTGGGCCGGGGCCAACGGCGATGTGCTGAATCTGCACGGCGATCATGATCTGGACGGCGATTGCCGCAGGATACTGAAGGCGCTGGCCGACGGCGGCTGGTTGCGCAATGCCGTGCCCGACGCGGACGGCAGGCTGGACGTGCGCACCCTGTGCCTGACGCGCGAGACCCTCGCCCGACGCTCGGGTCTGGCCGATTTCGTCTTCGCCATGCAGGGTTTGGGCTCCGGCCCGATCAGCCTTTTCGGAACCGACCATCAGAAGGCCGGCTGGCTGCCCGGCGTGGCGGCGGGCGAGACCATCGCCGCCTTCGC
This sequence comes from Brevundimonas sp. TWP2-3-4b1, assembly GCF_049897665.1. Classification (NCBI taxonomy): domain Bacteria; kingdom Pseudomonadati; phylum Pseudomonadota; class Alphaproteobacteria; order Caulobacterales; family Caulobacteraceae; genus Brevundimonas; species Brevundimonas sp. TWP2-3-4b1. Next base: position 56,780 of record NZ_JAFCWQ010000019.1, read on the forward strand.
TCTGTCGGAGCCTGAGGCCGGCTCGGACGTGGCGGCCCTGTCCGCCACCGCACGTCGCGAGGGCGACGGCTGGGTGCTGGACGGGGTGAAGACCTTCATCTCCAACGGCGGTCTGGCCGACCGCTATGTGGTGTTCGCCCGCACCGGTGAAGGGGAGGGCGCGCGCGGCCTCAGCGCCTTCGTCGTCGACGCCGATACGCCGGGGTTCGAGGTCGTCGAACGCATCCCGCTGATGGCGGCCCACCCCCTGGCGACGATCCGGTTCACCGCCTGCCGCATCGACGGCGACCGCATCCTCGGCGCGCCGGGCGAGGGGTTCCGCATCGCCATGGCGACGCTGGACGTATTCCGCTCGACCGTCGCCGCCGCCGCCCTCGGCTTCTCGCGCCGCGCCTTCGATGAGGCGGCTTCACGCACCGTCGCCCGCCATCTGTTCGGCGCGCCGATGAGCGACCTGCAGCTGGTCCAGGCCGCTCTGGCCGATATGGCGCTGAAGATCGACGCCTCGGCCCTGCTGATCTACCGCGCCGCCTGGCTTAAGGATCAGGGCGCGCCGCGCGTCACCCGCGAGGCGGCCATGGCCAAACTCTACGCCACCGACGAGGCCCAGCAGGTCATTGACGCGGCGGTGCAACTGTTCGGCGGTCTGGGCGTCGTCTCGGGCCATCCGGTCGAGCGGCTGTATCGCGAGATCCGCGCCCTGCGCATCTATGAGGGCGCGTCGGAGGTGCAGAAAATCGTCATCGCCCGGCAGGTTCTCGCCGGGATGGGTGGAGGCGGCTGATGGGGGCCAGCGCACACATCGACCGGTTCGTCATCGACCACCTGCCCCCCGCGGACCAGCAGCATGACTTCGTCTTCGACCTGCAGGAACTGACCTGGCCCGAGCGACTCAACGCCGGCGTCGAACTGCTGCGCCGGGCCACCGCCGCCGCAGGGCCCGACGCCCGCGCCCTGATCGATTTCGACCACGAGTTTTCGTGGAGCCGTGTCGACGCCATCTCGGACCGTATGGCGCGGGTGCTGATCGAGGAGATGGATCTGGTTCCCGGAAACCGGGTCCTGCTGCACGGTCCGAACTCGTCCTGGACGGTGCTGGCGTGGTTCGCGATCCTGAAAGCCGGCGGCGTGGTGGTCGCCACCATGCCGATGCTCCGGGCGACCGAACTGGCCACCGTCATCGACAAGGCCCAGGTCAGCCATGCCCTGGTCTATCAGATGTTCAACGACGTGGTCGACGAGGCGTGCGCCCTCGCCCCGTCGCTGACGCGCGTCATGGACTCCGCCGCGCTGCAGAAGGCTGCGCAGGCCCTGCCGCCTGGCGTCAGTTTCACCGCCGTCGATACGGCCGTCGACGATCCCGCCTTGATCGCCTTCACCTCGGGCACGACCGGCAAGCCCAAGGGCTGCGTTCATTTCCATCGCGACATCCTCGCCATGGCCGACACCTTCGGGCGGCATATCGTCGGCTTGACGAAGGACGACATCGTGGTCGGCACGCCGCCAATCGCCTTCACCTTCGGCCTCGGCGGGCTGGTGGTCTTCCCGGCCGCCGCCGGCGCCGCGACCGCCTTCCCCGACCGGCCCGGCTTCGACGCGCTGGCCGAGACGGCCGCGCGCTGCAAGGCCACCGCTCTGCTCACTGCCCCGACCGGCTATCGCGCCCTGCTGAAGCTGGCCGGCGACCACGACCTGTCCAGCCTGAGCACCTGCGTCTCGGCGGGCGAGGCCCTTCCCGCCGCCACCTCCGACGCCTGGCATGAGGTGACGGGCGTCCGCATCATCGACGGCATCGGCTCGACCGAGATGATCCACGTCTTCATATCGGCGCGCGGCGGCGACATCCGCCCCGGCGCGACCGGCAAGGCTGTGCCGGGTTATCAGGCTCGCATCATCGACCCCGCGGGCCAGCCTCTTCCACCCGGCGAGACCGGACGGCTGGCGGTTCGCGGCCCGACCGGCTGCCGCTATCTCGATGACGACCGCCAGGCGGCCTATGTCCAGGACGGATGGAACCTGACCGGGGACGTCTACCGGCTGGATGAGGATGGCTATTTCTGGTTCGTCGCCCGGGCCGACGACATGATCATCTCGTCCGGCTACAACATCGGCGCGCCCGAGGTGGAGAACGCCCTGCTGCGTCACGCCGCTGTGGCCGAGGCCGCCGTGATCGGCGCTCCGGACGAGGAACGCGGCCAGATCTGCAAGGCCTTCATCGTTCTGAATCCAGGCATCGATCCGTCCGCGGACCTGCGCGACGAACTCCAGACCTTCGTGAAAAGCGTTATCGCCCCCTACAAATATCCCCGCGCGCTCGACTTCGTGGAGAGCCTGCCCAAGACCCCGACCGGCAAGCTGCAACGTTTCCGGCTCAAGGAGACCCTATGACCGCCGCCCTGTCCGGCCAGGTTTTCGCGGTCGAACGTCGTGTACGCTTTGCTGATTGCGACACGGCGGGCATCGTCTTCTTCCCCCGCTATTTCGAGATGCTGAACGGCGTGGTCGAGGACTGGTTCTTTGAGGCGCTCGGCGTTTCGTTCCGCGAACTGCACATGAACCGGGGCGCCAGCGTCCCGACGGCGGCCATCGAGGCCCGCTTCATCGCCCCGTCGCGGCTGGAGGACGAACTGACCGCCACCCTGACCGTGACCCGGCTGGGCGGCGCGTCCTGCAGCCTGCGTCACCGGATCCACGCCGGCGATCAGCTTCGCTTTGAGGCCACCCAAACCCTCGTCTTCGTCGGCTCTTCGCTGAAACCCGAACCCTGGCCGGATGAGTTGCGCGCCGGCATCGCACCCTTCCTGGAGACCGCCGCATGAACCGCGTCCTGCTCCCCGAAGGCTGGCCCCGGCCCAGGGGCTACTCCAACGGCGTCGCCGCTGAGGGCCTGATGGTGTTCGTCGCCGGCCAGATCGGCTGGACGCCGGAGGGCGTCTTTCCGCCCGGCGGGTTCGTCCCCCAGGTGCGTCAGACCCTGGTTAACACCGTGGCGGTCCTGGCCGAGGCCGGGGCGGGGCCGGAGCACGTCGTCCGCATGACCTGGTACGTCGTCGACAAGGGTGAATACCTGTCGGCGCTGCGCGAGATCGGCGCGATCTGGCGCGCGTTGATGGGCCCCCACTACCCCGCCATGGCCGTGGTCGAGGTCAAGGGCCTGATCGAGGACGCAGCGCGGGTGGAGATTGAGAGCACGGCGGTCATCGCTGACTGATCCAGAGGGCGTGCGTTAATGTCAGCCCAACGCCAGCTTTTCTCCCTGAACAGCCAGATCGCGATGATGCTCTCCAAGCAGGTGTTCCTCCGAACTCAGCGCACCAGCCAGCGCGATCCGAGATAGCCGGCCACCGCCGCCGTGCTTGCGAGGAAGGTGCCCCACGCCATGTCAACCAGGGTGATGGTCATCGACCAGCGGGTCAGGGTCGCCTGATTGGTTAGGTCGTAGGTCGCATAGGCGACGAGTCCGATGACGGCGCCGTTGATCGCCGCGCGCTGCCATGAGCCTTGCTGGAGCGCCGGAACGGTCGCCAGGAAGGTCACGCCGGACAGGAACAGGAGATAGAAGGCTATGGCAGGCGGCAGGTCGAAGGATTTTCTCATCCAGTCTCCCAGCACCGGGCGATAGAGGCGGTCGCCCATCACCGTCAGCCAGACGGCGTCGAGCGCCAGCATGACGACGGCCGAGGTGCCGAAAGCAGCGAGGTAACGCATCGGTTCAGATCCCCTTCAGGCGGTAGTGGCTGACGCCCCAGACCATTCCATCGCTATCGCCAAACAGGCCGGCCGTCGCCATGAAAAAGCGGCGCCAGCGTCGCATCCAGAGAGCGTGATCGACGCCGTAGACCTCCTTCATCAGACCCCGGATCTCGTCGACGTTGTTGTCGAAATTATTCAGCCAGTCGTCTGCCGTGCGCTGATAGTGGATCCCGCTCCAGCGCCAGTCCTGCTCGACCTCGAACAGGTCGGCGTACTGGCGGATCAGGTTGTGGCTGGGCATCACCCCGCCGGTGAAGAAATGCTGGGCGATGAAGTCGGCGTCGTCCGAGACCTCGAAGCGGTAGGGGGCGTCGATGTGGCTGAAGACGTGCAGGAACATCCGCCCGTCCGGCCTCAACCAGGTCCGGGCCCTGGTCAGCAGGGCGCGCCAGTTGGCCATATGCTCAAACATCTCCACCGAGACGATCCGGTCGAAGGTTTTGTCGATATCGAAGACGTTCATGTCCGCGGTGACGATCGTCAGGTTCGTCAGGCCGCGCGCGGCGGCCTCCGCGTCGATGAAGGCCTTCTGACTGCGGGAGTTCGACACGGCCGTGATGGTCGAGGCGGGGTAGTGTTCGGCCATCCACAGTGACAGCGAGCCCCAGCCACAGCCGAGCTCCAGGATCGCCTGACCGTCGTTCAGGTCCGCGTGCTCGCAGGTCATCCGCAGCGACGACGCCTCCGCGTCGTCGAGCGTGGCGTCCGGCGTCTCGTAGAAACAGCTGGAGTATTTCCGGTGCGCGCCGAGGCAGAGCTGGAAGAACCGGGCGGGCAGTTCATAGTGCTGCTGGTTGGCGGCGTCCGTGTGTTCGGCGACAGGCCGGTCAGCCATCTCGCGGGCGAACCCGGCCTCATCTTCGGGGGCGGATGCGTATCCCTTGCGCGCGGTCGCAACCAGAAGCGCGATGGCGGGGCGAGTGATGAAGTCGGGGAAGGGCGCGTCCTGAAGCTTGTTCACGCGTTGGGCGAGGAGGCTCATAGGTGTGGTCCTTCAGGTTCAGCGCTGGATCAGCTGGCGGTTCGGGAGGCCGAGCTCGGCCATGCGGTTGCGCAGACGGGTCTGTTCAGCCGCGCTCATGGTCGGACTGCGCGACAGTAGGGCGGGGAACCGGCCGTCGGCGGTGGTGGCGATCATCCAGCTGTAGTCGGGGGCGACGTCGATGACCCAGTAGCGCTGGCGGATCAGTCCGGCGAAAAAGCTGGCCTCGAACTTGGCGTTGGTCGTGGTGTCGGTGACGCGGGCCCGCGTGTTGACGGTGGTGACGCGACCGTCGCGAGCACCCCGGTGACAGGTCTGGCTGATCGAGAAGTCATTGGGCGCGCGGCGGCTCCAGACCTGGCTGGCGGCCCAGCAGTCGCGCTGATGGTCGTTCGGCGTGCGCAGGATCTCGTGCCAGCGCCCCATGAAGCGGTCGAGGTCGATCGCGCGTCTGGGTTCCGGCGCCTCTGCAGAGGCGGCCGTGGCGCTCATCATAATAAGGGTGGCCGCGAGCGGCAGGGTGAATCTAGGCATGTCAGGCTCCGGTGGAGGTTTCGGACGGTCCCCCGACCGTGACGGGATGGGAAGGCGTGACCCCGCCGCGCAGACGCAGGCCCTTGAGAAGAAGGCGAACCGCCTCCCAGTGGATGCCGGCGATGACCTTGAGCGTGAGCAAGGGATGGCCGAGCCAGGCGCGGCGCAGGCTGGCGTCGGTGATCTCGGAGCGGAGGCCCGAGAAGCCGGTCAGCAACAAGGGGCCGTTGGCGTCGTCCACAGTGATGGAGACACGGGCGATCTCCGCCGGCTCGCTCTGAGGCGGATCAACCTCGAACCGGTAGGTCAGGTCCATGTCCATGAACGGCGAGACGTGGAAGGCCTTCTCGACCGACTGCCGCAAAGGCCCCGGGGCGGCGCCGACCGGCATCAGATAGGCGTGGCGGCCGCCAAAGGTGTTGGACACCTCGTAAAGGATGGCGCTCAGCCGACCGTTTTCGGCATGGCAGAAATAGACGCTGAGCGGGTTGAAGGCGTAGCCGAGGATCCGCGGCAGGGTCAGCAGTTGCACCCGCCCGCCGGTTGCGAGGCCCGCAGCGCGCATCCGCTGTTCGATCTGGACTTTCAGGGGCATGGCGGAGCCATCGCCGTGATCGCTCTGTCGCAGGCTCATCAGGCCGAACCGCCCGGACCCGAGCCACCGCAGACGGCCGACCAGATCATCCCATTCATCGAGGTCGATCAGCAGCATGAACAGCCGATAGCGCAGCGCATGGACGCGGGGGCGCAGGCGGCGGTGAAACACCGGACCCGAGTAGATTCCCGATCTCAGCCCCGTGATCACCGGTCCGCCAGGGGCTCGAGGGTGGGAATGGGCATGGGGATTCGGTCGCTTTCGTTTGGCACGCTCCAGGGCCTGCGAACGCCGCCAATGTCTTCGGCGACAGCCAGTCCGGCCTGGAGACCGTCCTCGTGGAAGCCCGAGCCGAACCACGCGCCGCAGAACCAGGTGTTGTTCCGTCCCTGCAGCGAACCGAGGCCGCGCTGGGCGAGCATCGCATCCGCATTGAAAATGGGGTGATCGAAGTCGCGGTCAGCGAGCACCAGGGCCGGATCTGGCTCACGTTCGGGGTTCAAGGTCACGAACAGTTCCGGTCCGGAAAGCCCCTGCAACAGGTTCATCCAGTAGGTGACGCTGGCGGCGCCCACCGCATCGGCCCGGCCGGCGCCGACGTAGTTCCAGGCGGCCCAGGCGCTGCGGCGGCGCGGCATGAAGCTGCGGTCGCGGTGCAGGACGACGCGGTTGCGACCGTAGGCCATGGGCTGGAGCAGGCGTCGTTCGTCCGCGCCTGGTTCGGCCAGGAGGGCCAGGGCCTGATCCGAGTGAACGGCCAGAACCACCGCGTCGAACCGTTCCGCGCCACGGCGAGTATGCAGGGTCGCGCCATCGGCGCCGCGCTCGATGCGAGAGACCGGCTCGTTCAGGCGAACCTGCCCCCGGAAGTCGGCGGCGAGCGCCTCGACATATCGACGGCTGCCGCCCGCGACCGTGCGCCAGGTTGGCTCCATGTCGACTTCAAGCAGGCGGTGGTTGCGATAGAAGCGGATGAAGGCGGCGGCCGGATAGTCCGCCATCTGGCGCGGCGTCGACGACCAGATCGCGGCGGCCTGGGGCAGCAGATGCAGGTCGCGGAAGCTGTCGCCGTATTTGCGGTCGTCCAGGTAGCGGCCCAGTGAGCACAGCGACCGATCCAGTTCAGCCAGGTCGCCGGCGGCGGTCCGGTGAAACCGCTTCAGATCTATCAGCATGCCCCAGAACCGGGGGCTGGCGAGGTTGCGCTTCTGGGCGAACAGGCCGCGCGCGCCATGGCTGGAGTATTCGAAACCGCCCGCGTTCATCGAGACGGCGAACGACATATGCGCCGCTTTGCTCGCCACGCCGAGATGGTCGAGCAGGGCCGTAAAGTTCGGATAGTTCGGCTCATTGTAGACAATGAAGCCGGTGTCCACCGCGATAGGTCCATCCGGAGACGGCGCGTCGACGGTGCAGGAATGGCCGCCCAGCCGGTTTTCGGTCTCGAACAGCACCACCTCGTGGCGCCGCGACAGCAGCCAGGCCGCCGACAGGCCGGCGATGCCCGCACCCACCACCGCGATGCGCCGCTTCGGGCCGGTCGTTGCGTCGAGGGTGCGGTCGAACATTGAGCTGCCTGTGGTCGAACTTTGGGCCTGTGCAACTACGCGCGGACGCCCGCTCCGGATGCCGATCGGCGATCAGTCGCGGGAGAGGGTCATGTGGACGACGTTCGTCCGCCCCGAGCGGAACCCGGCCTCGCAGTAGGCGAGGTAGTAGCGCCACAGATTGCAGAATCGCTCATCCTTGCCCGCGGCGGAGCCGGTGTCGAAGGCGACCCGCCAGCGGCGAAGGGTTTCCGCATAGTCGGCGCCGAAGCGGCGAACCACCCGTCCCTCCAGTCCGGCGGCGCCGACAGCCCGCGCCAGCCGCGTCTCGGACGGCAGCATTCCGCCCGGGAAGACGTACATCTGGATGAAGTCGGGTCGCCGGCGATAGGTCGCGAGCAGGTCGTCCCGGATCGTAATGATCTGCAGCCCGGCTCGGCCGCCGGGCGCGAGCCGGGCGCGGACCGTCTCGAAGAAGGTCGGCCAGTAGGCCTCGCCCACCGCCTCGAACATTTCGACGGAGACGACGCGATCAAACGATCCCGGCACGTCGCGGTAGTCGATCAACTGGATCGAGACCTGATCGTTCAGACCGGCTTGAGCGATGCGCTGCTCGGCAAAGGCCTTCTGGGATGGCGAAAGGGTGATGGCCGTGACATGAACGCCGCGCTCGCGAGCCAGATACTCGGCGAACCCGCCCCAGCCGCAGCCGATCTCAAGAACTGACTGGCCGGGGCGGATATCGGCTGCGTCGGCCACGGCCGCGTATTTGGCGGTCTGGGCCTCCTCCAAGGTCTGGTCCGGAGAGGCGAACAGGCCCGAGGAGTAGGTCATCCCCCGATCCAGCCACCGGGCGTAGAAATCGTTGCCAAGGTCGTAGTGGGCGACGATGTTTCGCCGCGAGCCCTTGCGGGTGTTCGACGAGAACGCATGGCGGATCGCGTCGATCGCGCGTGCGACCGGGTTGCCGCCCACAAGGCGGCCGAGGTGGTCGTAGTTGTCTGCGAAAGCCAGGAGGAGAGCAGGGAGGTCCGGCGTGTCCCAATCCCCGGCCACATAGCCTTCCGCGAACCCGATATCCCCGCGCTTGAGCATCCGCGAGAATGCTCGCCAGTTCCGGATACGCCACACGACGGCCTGGGACGACCCGGGGCCGACCGCCAGCGAGCGTCCCGCAGGATCGACGATCACAAGGCGGCCGACTCGCCAAAGCGAAGACAGGGCTCCGATCAGGGGGGCCACCCAGGGCGGCCTGGCTTCGCCGAACGAAGCCGTTTCGATCACGCCGGGTGTGTCGGTCATCGTCTGTCCCAGTTGGTCGCTGAGGACGACGCAATGACCCGGTGGCACGCAGAACGTGCGGTGGATTTCATCACGCCGCCCTCGGCTGAACGTTGTAAACTACGCTAGCACGGGTGGGCCGGATGCGGCTCAACCGGCGAACGGCCCCTGGCGCCGTCAGGCGAACGCCAGAAGATCTCCGGCCGGTGCTGGACGATCAAAATTGGACCGCTCCTTGCCCGGCGCCTGAGGTGGCTCTGCCGGGCACCCTCGCTACGCCGGCGCCGGGACGAAACGGTCTGTTTGAGCGCCTGCAGGAGCCCCTTGACGGCGTTGATCAGCGTGGAGATCGCATAGTGACCGTCCAGGCGCCGTGCTGTTCGGCGCAAACCCGTCAGATTTCGTTTGAGTGCTACGGGTCCCACGTAAGGAGCTTAACGATAGCCGCCGCGCGCAGGTCGCCTTTTGCGGCCCCGTTCAGCCGGCGGCGTGCCTATAAGGCGGCCCATCGCACCGGAGCTGAACCCATGGCTGTCGAGACCGTCTACATCATCCAGGCCTACGTCCAGGGGCGCGGAAAAGGCCTGAAGGCTGAGCAGCAGATGGGCTGCACTTCCGCTGAGGAAGCCCGCCGGAAAGCCGAACGTCTCGCACCGCTCAGGCTGGGCGTGGTCGCGTTCGCCGTCTCCGCAGACACCGAGATGGGTGATTATGACGAGAATCCCACGATCCTGTTCAAGGCAGGCCAACTTCCGCCGCCATGGAACGGGGAATAGGCTATGGGGGGAGCCGCTACGTTATCCCCCACACGCCTTCGCCGAGATTCATGATGATGACAGACCCCGAACGCATTGATGCGCTGCTCGACATGGTCGATCCGGATCGCGTGGCGAACGTAGGCCGGGGTCCGGAGCTGGCCGTGCTGGGGCTCGCCGTCGCCAAGCCAAGGGGGGGGTATCAACCCACAAATGCTGGTTGGGTGATGATTGGCAATCGCGGCAGAGCTTTCCAGCCTCAAAAGTAGCTGCCCGACCGAGGCCCTCCGGGGGGGCTGTCGTGCAAACGCCAGGTAGTCTCCGCCAAAGGCGGATTCGGCGGCTGACGGGGCTAGTGTTTCGCAAGCCGGTTCCGCTCGAGCTGAACCTGTTTCCCGCAGGGGTGATCTGCGAGGTCGTCAGGCTGTACTTCGGGTCTGGACTCAGGCCCGCGACATTGAGGAATACTGTTTCGCGCCGACGCATGCCTGTTTTGGCAGAGGGGGCAACCCTGTCCGGGCGGGGTCGGGCGACCCTCGATCTGGCCAGGTTGACCTTTCGGTACCCGGGGCGGCGCAACACCGTCCACTTTTGCCGGCGAAGATAACCGGCGAAATTCGCCCTGGCGGACCTGGCTTGTCAGCCCTCATGGGCGAATTGCTCGCGCCATGCCCGTAGTCCAAGCCAGACCCCCGCCAATACAAACGGGGTGAGCAAGCCCGCGCCGAGCGTGGCGTCGAATTGGGTCCAGATGCGCTCCAGCCCCTTCAAAGGTAACAGCATCAGGCCAACGGTATAATAGGCGATGGCCAGCGTCGACAGACCCTCGACTGCCTGTTGCAGCCTCAGCTGAGCACCGGCGCGGCGGTCCATCGACGCCAGCAGGGCGGCGCTGGTGGCTTCGGCCGCGACTTCGACGCGGGTGTTGAGCATCTGCGTCATGCGGGCGATCCGGGCGATGGCTGCGCGCTGACGTTCCGCCACCGCGTCGCAGGTCCGCATCGCCGGGTCCAAACGACGCTGCATGAACTCGCCCAGCGTCAGAAGACCCTCGATGTGATCTTCGCGCAGCCGCTCGATCCGCTCGCGAACGAGGCGGTGATAGGCCTCTGCTGCGTCAAAGCGGAAACTCGTACGACTGATCAGCGCCTCGGTTTCGCCGGCAACAGCCGCCAGTCGATCCAGTAACAGCCGGTCGGCATCTGGATCGGCATCCTCGGCGAGTTGGTGAGCGAGGTCCGCCGCCGTG
>NZ_JAFCWQ010000020.1:0-64562 GCF_049897665.1 Brevundimonas sp. TWP2-3-4b1
CCAGGCTCACCCACGGCCTCAAAGGGCCAAGGGGCACACGGGTTCAAGGCCGCGGCGGGCGGCTGCGCGAACAGCCGCCCGCATCCGCACTCTACAATGAAAGCAAAGACACAAGGGGTCACGCCGACGGCTGAAATGGGGGTTGCCGGGGCTCAACGGAACGGCCCGTGTGACCCCTCACCCGCCGGCGCAAGAACGGTCGCTAAGCGCCCGTGCGCCGCCTCCCTCTCCCGCAAGGGGAGAGGGCTATTTCACCTCCGCCTCCAGCGCCGCGCGCACCTCGGCGATGGCCCTCGGCCAGCCGTCGAAGCCGCCGGTCGCAAAGGTGCGCACGCGGGGGTAGAAGGGGTAGCGGTCGGTGTTGAGCAGGTGCCAGTCGTCCGCCGCGTGGATCAGCCAGGTCCGTGCGCCCGTCGCGGCCGCCAGGTTGGTACCGGCGATGCCGGGGCCGATGACGAGGTCGAGTGCGTTCGACAGGGCGGCCAGATCGTCGAGGTCGTCCTTCAGATTTATGGGCGGGGTCCAGATCTTCACCCCGGCGGCCTCGGCGGCGGCGAGGTCCTCGGTCACGTCGCCGCACTGCAGGTTGACCATGACGCAGCCGGGCGCCGTCAGGACCGGCTCCCAGCGCTCGAAGCTGGAGAAGTAGCGGGCGCGCACGCCGGTGAGAACGAGGCTTTTCCAGTGCAGGCCGATCTTCAGGCCCGGGCCAAGCGCTTCCAGTTTGCTCTTCCAGTGAGCAACCCGCGCGGGGTCGGGCGTCAGATAGCCGTCGCGGTCCGGGAAGGCGGCCAGGCTCTGGCGATAAACGGAGCTGAGGCTGGCCATCGGTGTCCAGCAATCGGCCTTGCCGTCGGTCTCCGCGACCTCCTCCATGAAGGGGCAGTAGCGGGTCAGGCGGCCCTCGATCCGCACAGCCCGGTGCCCGCCGACCACGGCGGTCGGGAAGGAGCGCTGGTAGAGATCGACCAGCCGGGGTTCGACGGCGATGAAGACCTTGCCCTCCGTGCCGACCGCCTCGATCACGTCGGGCAGGCAGGTCCCGAACACCATCTCGTCGGCGATGCCCTGTTCGCCAACGACCAGCAGCCGCTTGCCGCGAATGTCCTCGGTCTCCGGATCCCACCGTGCAGCATCCACCACGACATGCATCGCCTCGGGCATTTCCGGATCCAGCCTGACTTCGTAGGCGTCGAAGCCCTCCTTGAGCCGGCCCAGGCCCATCAGGGTCATGGCCCGCGCCATCCGCATCATGGCGTGCTCGTAGGGGGTCTCGGCGCCCTTCAGGGCTTCATCCAGATCGTCCAGAGCCTCTGCAGGCCGGCCCAGCGGCTGGAGGACGTTGGCGCGATTGTAGCGGGCCTTGGCGAAGGCGGGGTCGATCCGCAGCGCCTCGTCGAAGAAGGTCAGGGATTCCTTCATCTGGCCCTGGTCGCTGAGGACCGTACCGAGCGTGTTCCACAGGGTCGGATTGGTCTGCTCGATCTGGATCAGCTCGCGCAGGGAGTCGATGGCTTCCTGGTAGCGTTTCTGGTCGCGCAGGACGCAGGCCAGGTTGTTGGTGCCCTCGATGTGGCCGGGTTCGACCAGCAGGAATTTCCGCAGCAGCTTCTCTGCGATGTCGAGGTGGCCGAGACGCTGGGCCAGGCGGGCCAAATCGTGGGCGATGTTCGCATCCTCGGGCCGGATGCGGAGCGCCGCGTCGTAGGCGTTCAGCGCCTCGGACAGATGGCCGGACTTCTCGCGGCAGATCGCCAGGACGTGCCAGGCCAGACCGTTCCTTTCATCCGTCTGGAGGATCGCCAGGCAGCGGCGCGTGCCGGCGTCATAGTCGCCGACCCGGATCGAGGCGACGGCCGCCTTCAGCGATTCGATCGTCTTCTTCTGGGCCTTGAGGGTGGATTCCTTGCGGTCGGCGAGCGCGTGCGACAGGCGCCGGATCGCGGCGGGGGAGGCGGCGTCGCCGGCCGACCCCTGGGCCATCGGCATATGACCCAGGGCCAGTTCGGAGGGTGAGGGATCGACGACGGGCATGGCGGGTCTCGGCGCGGGAGAAGGGCTGATAAGGGGCAATACGGCCGCGCTCTAGAACACATGGTTAACTACGGCTGTTTAGCCTGCGTCAGTCACCGCCCGGCTATGTCGGAATCAAGCGGATGCAGGAGGGTGCCGATGCCGTTGAAACTTTCCTTGAAGCCGGGGGAGAAATTCGTCCTGAACGGCGCCGTCGTGCAGAACGGCGACCGACGCGGCGTGCTGATTCTGCAGAACAAGGCCTCGGTCCTGCGCGAGAAGGACATCATGCAGCTGGAGGACGTCACCACGCCCGCCAAACGCATCTATTTCCCGGTCATGATGATGTACCTGGACGAAAGCTCCGCACCCAAGGTCTACGACGAGTTCGTCACCCGCCTGACCGAGTTCATGAGCGCCACGCGCAACCCGGCTATCATGGTCGACTGCGTCGCGGCGTCGAAGCACGTGATGGCGCGCGAATACTACAAGGCCCTGATGAGCGCGCGGAAGATCGTCGACTACGAGGAAAGCCTGACCTGATGTTGAAGGCCTATGCCCAGGCGTCGACGCGTACCGAGACGCCGCGCGAGATGGAATACCGCCTGTTCGGACAGGTCACGCGCGCGCTGATGCACGCCGCAACCGTCGACATGAGCGACGTGAAGACCCGCATCGACGCCCTGGACTGGAACCGTCGCCTCTGGTCGGTTCTGGCCACCGACTGCTCCGATTCCGACAACCAGCTGAACAATCCGCTGAAGGCCCAGATCATCTCGATCAGCCTGTTCGTCGGCCGCCATTCCTCGGCCGTCATGCGCGGCGAAGAGGATTTCGAGCCGCTGATCGACATCAACCGTTCGATCATGCAGGGCCTGGCCCCGCAGGCTACGCCCGCGCCCTAGAGCCTGATCGGCTAAGGAGGAATCGCTTCGCGATTCCGCTGATGCCGTGAATCAGGCTCCAGAATTAAGCGAGAGCAAGATTCCCGCTTCATGTCGGACTCGCGAAGCGGGTCCACCAGAAACGATCATGCTCCAGGACCCGTTGGGTGGGCAAAGTAGGGCGCTGACCGGCGGAAAATTGCCGAGCGGCGGAATTGCCTGATAACTTTCCCAATCCTTTCAATCTGATCGGCCCGGCGCGGTCCTTGCGAGACCGCGCGCAGGACCAGAACCGGTTCAACGGCCAGAAGGCCGCTCCCCCGACCAGAATGGAAGGACCCTACCATGACCAACTCGGTCAATACGAACCTTGGCGCGCTCGTCGCGCTGCAGAACCTGAACGCCACCAACGCCGATCTGGCGATGACCCAGACCCGGATCAACACCGGGAAAAAGGTCTCCAGCGCCAAGGACAACGGGGCCATCTGGGCAATCGCCCAGGGTCAACGGGCCGACATCGGCGCCCTGGGGGCGGTGAAATCCTCGCTCGACCGCGGCATATCGGCGGTGGACGTGGGACTGGCGGCCGGCGAGAGCATCTCGGATCTCTTGCTGCAACTGAAGGAGAAGGCACTGGCGGCGACTGACAAGTCGCTGACGACGGCATCAAGGAAGGCGCTGAACGAGGACTTCAAGTCCATCCGCGACCAGATCAACACGGTTGCCGGAAACGCCGACTTCAACGGGATCAACCTTTTGAAGACCGGCGCGACCGGCTTCCAGGCTCTGGCCAACGCGGCGGGCACGAGCTCGCTGACGGTCACCCCCGAGGTGCTGTCGTTGGGTTCGACGAACGTCACCGTTGCGACGACCACGACCATCGGCACCTCGACCCTGGCCGCCACGGCTCTGGGTCTGGTGAACGCCTCGATCGACAACGTGTCCTCCGCGCTCGCGCGTCTGGGCACCAAGTCGAAGGCTCTGGAGACCCACCGCACCTTCGTCGGGAAACTGACGGACGCACTGGAATCCGGGGTGGGCAATCTGGTGGATGCCGACCTGGCGAAGGAAAGCGCCAAGCTCCAGTCGCTGCAGACGAAGCAGCAGCTCGGGGTCCAGGCGCTGGGCATCGCCAACCAGGCGCCTCAAATCCTGGTGTCGCTGTTCAGAAGCTGATTAAGCGTACAGGACGCCGGGGAGTTCGCTCCCCGGCGTTTTGCTTTCCGTAGCGCCATCGCCCGGCTTGGCGAGCCTCGCTGATCGAGCGCGGGTTGGGACGTCTCTCGCGGCTTGAGCGTGGCGATCACGAAATGCGGAGGGGGGCTTTGCGAAAGCTCCGAACCAGCCCTACCTTCAACCTCCCTGTTCAACAGTCGAAAGGAGGTGATCAAGTGATCTCATTGTCCCAAACCCGTACGGTGACCGAAGCTTGGTCCTCTCGCGAGGTCCGGGCCTGATCCTTTCAGGCTGCTAAGGTCCGACCGTAACGCGGTCAGACAATGAGGCCCGCCGGATTCGCCCGGCGGGCCTTTTTGTTTGCCTGTGTGGCGCGCTCTACCGCTCGACGCGCCCCCCGGTCCGATCTTCGATTGGCTGGAGGACAGGCTCTGTCTCGCTGCCTGAGCTAGGAGAAGAGCCCCTGGACTCCGTCGCCCAGGCTCACGAACCAGCCGGCGCTGGCGAGGAACAGGCGGGAGATCAGCTCCCACGCGGCCCAGACGAAGATGCAGAAGCCGGCGACGCCCAGCCAGGCGACGCCGATCAGAACGCCGTCACGCTGCATCAGGCCGAAGCCGAACAGGGCCACGAACAGGGACGGAAACAGGTTGCCGCCGAAGATCGGCAGCATGACGATGAGGGTCAGCAAGGTCGTGACGACGCCGATCACGACCTCGGCGATTTCGCTGCTCATGAAATCAAGCCTCGGTCTGGACAGTCTCTCCACGAACTGGAGCGGCCTGCGCACCTTGCCGATGGTGGCGCGATAGTTCTCGCGTGGCAGGCTGGATTTCAGCGCCCATCGGGGCATCCAGAGCTGGTCGCGGCGAATGACCAGCTGCAGGCAGATCAACAGCATGGGCGCGCCCAGGATCGTCGTCGAGCCGGGGATGGGGGAGGCGATGGCGTTGATCAGGCCGAAGAAGACCATCAGGGCGCCAAAGCCCCGCTCGCCGAAGGCGTTCACCAGCTCGCCGAGATACAGCTTCGGATCGTCCTTGGCGCCGATGTCGTCGAGCACCCGGGAGAAGGGCCGGTGGTCGCTCTGAAAATCGTAGTCGGGCATCAGAGATGGGCTCGGCGAGGGGTTATGACGATCTATGCACGCTGGCGACGAACCGCCACTTAACATTCCGAAAGAACTAGACGATCCGACCGAACCAATCGAACCCGGCGGTGAAGCCCGCGAGGACAAGGTTCCAGGCGAGGATGAGGACGGCCACGGTGACGCCTGTCATGCTCCAGCCCAGCAGCACCGTCAGACCGTCCCGCTGCATGATGCCGAGCGAGAAGAAGCCGATCGCCACGGCCGGGATCAGGTTTCCTCCGAACACGGGCAGGACGAGTATGGCGGACAGGCACAGGCAGGCTAGGCCGATCAGGCCCTGACCCAGACGGCCGGTCATGAAATACAGACGCGGCCGCGACAGGGCCTCCGAGAAACGGATGATCTTCATCAGCCGCCCGCTGAGGGTGCGGAACCTGTCCCGCTTGACCGAAGCCCGGCCAAGCCATCGGGGCAGCCACAGCCTGTCCCGGCCCCAGGCCAGTTCTGCGGACAGGAACAGCAGGGGCGCACCGGTCAGGGTCGTGCCGCCGGGCGGCCAGGGCAGCATGTTGACGATGGCGAACAGCAGCATGACGGCGCCGAAGGCCCGTTCGCCGAAGGCCTCGACGATCTCGCCGAGATGCAGCCTCTCGCCGCCGTGTGCACCCATCCGCTCCAGCGTATCGGAGAAGCGGCGGGGGCGGCCGGTCGAGGTCTCCGTCAGGCTCATGAGGCGACCTTAGGGCCCGAAGGCGACGGTTTCGAGCAGATCACTCGCGGCGCTTGGCCGACAGGGCGGCGCCAGCGGCCGTTTGCCGTGCTGCGGATTTGGCGGGCATGAGTGTGTCTCCTTCTCCGGAAGGAAGTCGACGCCAGCAAGGGAGGTTCCCGCCTAGCGGATCTGGTGGACCTCGACGTCCGCCGACACCCGGTCCCAGTTTCGATCGGCCGTAAGAACGGGCAGTGACAAGGTGGCGGCCAGAGCCAGACAGGCGCGATCTCCCAGCGACAGACCTGCGGTCCTCGTCCTCTCCCGCAACAGTCCGGCGCGGACAGCCGTCTGTGCGTCGAATGGGACTACGGTCAGCCCGAGCGCCTCGACCATCGAGAGGGCCTGCCGGTCGGAAAACTCAAGGTCGAGCAATCGGGTTACCACTTCCGTCAGATTGACCGAGCTGATCAGCCGACCGGCGCGCATGTCCGCCAACCGCTCACCGCCCGGTTCGCCCTTCAGTGCCGCCAGCACAACCGAGGCGTCGATGACCGCCCTATTCACGCGCGGCTTCGGCGCGCCGATCGGCGATAAACTTTCCAACCACATCCATGTCGGAAGGTACGCGTTGTGCGAACATCTTGCGGGCACGGGCGAGGGCGTCGGACGCGGATGTTACGTTCACCGATCCCCCTGTCTTCATGAAAACGAGTTGATCGCCGGATGCGAAGCCCAGCGCGTGAACCATCTGCGGCGTCAGGACGGCAGATCCGTCCGGGCCGACGTTCACCGCCCAGCGACCGTCGCCGAGGTCATGAGCGGCGAGCTGGTGATCGAACTCAACGGCCGTCTCTGACAGGCCCAGAAGCGCCGCAGCCGAGACCTCGCCGTTGGTGGCGTCTTCGATGCGCTTCGCCAATGTACTCGACGGTCTTCGCTGGCCGTTGCGAATAGAACTGAGGGTTCCGGCGCCGAGCCCCAATCGTTTTGCAAGCTCGGCCTGACTGCCGCGCCTGCGTGAGAGATATTGGTCGAGGTTTGCCACTTGCGAACTATAGGCTTGCCAAAGTTCGCGTGCAACTTACGACCCCAGCAACTCGCGGCCGATCAGGAACCGCCGGATCTCGTTGGTGCCGGCGCCGATGTCGTAGAGTTTGGCGTCGCGGACGAGGCGCTCGACCGGCCATTCCTTCGTGTAGCCGGCGCCGCCGAGGGCCTGGACGGCCTCCAGCGAGACCTTCACCGCGTTCTCGGAGGCGAGGAGGATGGCGCCGGCGGCGTCATACCGGGTGGTCTTGCCGGCGTCGCAGGCACGGGCGACGGCGTAGACGTAGGTCCGGGCCGAATTCAGGGCGACATACATGTCGGCGACCTTGGCCTGCATCAGCTGGAAGGAGCCGATGGCCTTGCCGAACTGTTTGCGCTCGCGGACATAGGGCAGGACCACGTCCAGCGCCGCCTGCATGATGCCCAGCGGCCCGGCCGCCAGCACCGCCCGCTCATAGTCGAGGCCGCTCATCAGCACGCCGGCGCCGCCGCCGACCGGACCCATGACGTTCTCTTCCGGGACCTCGCAGTCCTCGAACACCAGTTCGGCGGTGTCCGAGCCGCGCATGCCCATCTTGTCCAGCTTCTTCGAGACGCTGAAGCCCTTCATCCCCTTTTCGATCAGGAAGGCGGTGACGCCGCCATTGCCCTCGCCGGTGCGGGCGTAGACGACCAGGGTCTCGGCGTGCGGGGCGTTGGTGATCCAGAATTTCGTGCCGTTGAGGACGTAGCGATCGCCGTCCTTACGGGCTTGGGTGCGCATCGACATGACGTCGGAGCCCGATCCGGCCTCGGACATGGCCAAGGACCCGACGTGTTCGCCGCTGATCAGCTTCGGCAGGTATTTGCGCTTCTGCGCGTCGCTGCCCCAGCGGCGGATCTGGTTGACGCAGAGGTTGGAGTGGGCCCCGTAGCTGAGGCCGATCGAGGCGGAGGCGCGGGAGACTTCTTCCATCGCCACGACGTGCTCGAGGTAGCCCATACCGAGGCCGCCGTCCTCTTCGGGAACGGTGATGCCGTGCAGACCCAGCTCGCCCATCTCGGGCCACAGGTCGCGGGCGAAGGTGTTGGTCTCGTCAATCTCGGCGGCCCTCGGGGCCAGGCGGTCGGCGGCCCAGCGGGCCGTGGTCTCGCGGATCATGTCGGCGTTCTCGCCGAGGCCGAATTCCATCGATTGGGGTGCGTTCGGAATGCTCATGGCGAGCGGCGTAGCACGATCCCTACCGGGGTGGGGAGGGGGTGTCAGTCCCCTCCGGGCAGACCGAAGCGACGGTAGAGGTTGATCGACGACACGCCGACGCAGGCCAGACCGATCAGGGCCAGGACCCAGCCGATCAGGGTCAGCTCGTTGCCGCCGGACTGTTCCGCCGCGCGGCGGAAGGCCGCCATCGAGGCGCCGAACGACACCAGGCCCACGCCGCCCATGAAGATGAAGGGGCCGGTCTCGCTCCAGTCGAAACGGGCCGGAGCCTCCATCTCGATTTCGTGGCGCATGATCGAACCGCCGCCATGGGTCAGGGTCAGGTCCTCGCCGAAAAGATTGCTATCCGAGGCGTCAGGTGCGTCGCGTTGCTCGGGCGTCCACAGGGGACGTTCCATGGCGGGTTCGGGTGCATTCTCCAGCGGGGTCAGCACCAGTTCGGCGACCGGGGCCGGATTGACGACGACGGTTTCGACCGGAACGGCCGCCAACTCGGCGATCGCCGCGATTTGATCGTCGTCGGGTGCGGCCTCTACAGCCTCGGGCACGGTCGTTTCGACCGCGGGCTCGGTCTCGCCGAACTCGGGCCCGGTGGGCTCCTCGCGGACAGTCGCCACCGGCAGGAAGGGCAGGGGCCCGATCATCACGGAGCTGTATGGGGCGTAACGGGTCGCGTTCAGGATCACGGAATCGACGACCGGCGCGGGGGCGGCTGTCAGCTCGGTGGCGGTCCCGGTCTCGACTCCGGAGGCGGTTTCGATATCCGCTTCGGGGGCCAGTTGTTCGTCGCTCGGCGGCTCACCAGTCGGCTCCGGCGAGACGGCATCCGTCTCGGGCAGATCAGCGGCCGAAGGATTGTCGTTGGAGGGCGCCGGCGACGCATTGGTCTCAACGATGCGGGCGGTCGATTCGCCCAGCAGGGCGGCGACGGCGGCGGCTCGCGGGTTGACGGGAGTGGAGACGTCCTCGCCGGCGGCCGGGACCGGCTCGGGTCCGCTCAGGGTTTCGGTCCGGGATTCGACCTTCGGCTCGTCGAACGGAACGACGACGGCGGGAGGAGGCAGGGGGGCGGACAGCAGGTCGGACAGAGCGACCGGCGCCAAAGGATTGGCCACGAACAGGGCGCGCTCGGCGGCGCGGCGGCGCAGGGCAGTCTCCGGCAGGGCAGGCTCGGGCCAGCCCATCATGGCGTCAGCAGCCTCGCCGGGCGCGCCGGCGTTGAGACGCTGGCGGACGTCGGAACCGGCGAAGCGATCGACGCCGACCGAGAAGGCGAAGCTGACGAGGGCGTCGAATTGATGCTGGTTCAGGTCGCCGGGGACAGCTTCATTGACCGACGCCTCGACGGGCAGGAGGTCGTAGCGCAGCAGCAGTTCGGCGTCGGATTCCGACACCGATGCGCCCTCGCGGGCGGACAGGGTGTGGCCGTAGCCGATGATCCAGCCGCCTTCGGCGCGCTGGATCGCCCGGGGCCGGAAACCCTCGAAACTCTTGATCAGCACGATCCCCTCGCGGGAGACCTTCAGATTCTGCCTGGCTGCGTCGGACACCGGTAATGACCCAAATCGAGACAGGGCGCGGTCGCCCCACGGGGGAGGGAGCAAGGGTCGCGCCGTTCGACTTCGTTCTTACAACAGGACGATGGTCGCGAGGCCCAGGAAGATCAGGAACCCGAAGAAATCGGTCGTCGCCGTGACGAAAACGGCGGACGAGACGGCCGGGTCGAACTTCAGCTTGGACAGGGTCAACGGCGTCAGGACTCCGACAGTCGCGGCGACGACCAGGTTCAGCACCATGGCCGCGCCGATGACCAGTCCGATCTTCCAGTCCTCGTCCCGGAACCATAGCGCCGTGGCCAGGCCGATCAGCGGGGCGAGGATCAGGCCATTGGCCAGGCCCACGACCAGTTCGCGCATGAAGGTCCTGGGCGCGTTCGAGCTGTTCAGTTCGCGTGTCGCCAGGGCCCGCACGGTAACCGTCAGCGCCTGCGTCCCCGCGTTACCCCCGATGGCCGAGACGATCGGCATCAGAATGGCCAGGGCGACGATCTGCTGGATGGTGCCTTCGAACCAGCCGATGACGCTGGCGCCGATAACGGCGGTGATCAGGTTGATGGCCAGCCAGGGCACGCGGCCGCGCACGATCTCGGTGACGGAAGACCCGCGATCCTCGTCCTGAACGCCGGCGAGGCGGAGGATGTCCTCGCGGTTCTCTTCCTGGATGATGTTGACGATGTCATCGACGGTGATCTGACCGACCAGACGGCCCGCCGCATCGACGACCGGCGCCGAGATCAGGTGATATTTCTCGAAGACATAAGCGACCTCTTCCTGGTCGGTGTCGGCGGCGATGGCGTTCACCGACTCCATCAGGTCCGACAGCTTCACCGTCCGCGCGGCGCGCAACAGGCCGCTGATGGGAATGCCGCCGACCGGGCGGTTAAGCGGATCGACGACATAGATGTCGAAGAACAGCTCGGGCAGGTCCTCACCCTGGGCCCGGACGTGATCGATGGTGTCGCCGACGCTCCAGAACAGGGGCGCGGCCATGACCTCGCGCTGCATCAGGCGGCCGGCGGAGTCCTCCGCATAGCCCAGGGAGCTTTCGATCGCGGCGCGGTCGGTCGCCGGCATGGCGGCCAGCACCTTCTCGCGCTGGTCATCCTCCAAGTCCTCGACGACGGCGGCGGCGTCGTCGGAATCCAGTTCCTGCAGCGCTTCGGCCAGCGTGCCCGGGGCGACGCGTTCCAGCACCTCCTCACGGATGCCGTCGTCGAGCTCCGGCAAGGTCTCGGCCAGCAGTTCGGGCGGCAGCCACAGGACCACAACGCCACGATGCTCGGCGGTCAGGAAACCCATCAGGTCCGCGACGTCGGCGGGGTGCAGGTCTTCCAGCAGGGAGCGCAGGCGTATCCCGTCGCCGTCGTCGGCGGCGTCGACCACCTTCTCCACGAAAGACGCCGTCAGGACATAGTCCTCGTCCAGCGCCTCGTGGTCTTCGTTGACGTCGGGATCGAGAGTGGCGGTTCGTTCGCTCACGCGGGGGCTTCCCTCTCTCGATGTGAATCAGCCTGGTAGTGCCGGATTCTTAGTCCCTAGTCTGATGGTGCGGTCGAGAAGACTCGAACTTCCACGGGTTGCCCCACAGCGACCTCAACGCTGCGCGTCTACCAATTCCGCCACGACCGCTCGCATCGGAGGGGGGCTGATAGCGGAGAGATAAAGCGGCGTCTAGGCCGAGCCGGCCATGAAGTCGTAGAGGTCGGCGGGGCGGGTGACGGTGATGGCGATCCGGTCTTCGCGAATTTCGATCTGGCCGCGGGCCACGGGGTGGTTGTTGGCGAGGATCCAGACCTCGTCGTGTTCGGAGGCGTCGAGCGGAATCACGGCGCCACGGCCCATCTTCAGGAGCTGGGACATAGGCAGCACGGAGCGGCCCAGCACGATGGACAGTTCGACATCGACGGCTTCGATCTGGCTCAAGGGATCTCCGGATACGCTGGAGGGTAATGGCGGCGGAACTTGCATTGGCGGCCCTCACGCTCACATTGAGGCCATCATGCTTGCCGAGCCGTTAAGCGCCGCCGTTTCCCCGCTGATCCGCCCCGACGGTCGTCCCGTCGAATGGGTCGTCGAGCCCGGCTATGTTCCCTACGAGGACGCCGTCGCCGAGATGGAGGCCCGCGTCGCCCTGATCGCCGCCGGCGAGGCGGCCGAGCGGGTCTGGCTGCTCGAGCATCCGCCGCTCTATACGGCGGGCGTTTCTGCGAAGGACGACGACCTGATCGATGCCGGGCGCTTTCCGGTTCACCGGACGGGGCGGGGCGGGCAGTTCACCTATCACGGACCGGGCCAGAGGGTGGCCTATGTCATGCTGGACCTGAACCAGAGGGGCAGGGACGTGCGCGGCTTCGTGCGCGGTCTGGAGCAATGGCTGATCGGGGCGCTCGGCGAACTCGGCATCGCGGCCGATGTGCGCGAGGGACGGGTCGGGGTCTGGGTCGTCCTGGATCGCCGCTCCGCGTCTTCGCGGATGACAAGCGGAGAGGCCAAGATCGCCGCCATCGGCGTCAAGGTCAGGAAATGGGTCAGCTTCCACGGCATCAGCCTGAACGTCGAGCCCGATCTGGATCATTTCAGCGGCATCGTGCCGTGCGGCATCGCCAAGCACGGGGTGACCAGTCTGCTCGACCTGGGCGTCCCCGGGACGATGGACGAGGCGGATGCGGCCCTGAAGACAAGCTTCGTCCGTGTCTTCGGTGCGGTCGAAAATGACGCTGCCCCCGACATGCGCTCTTAACGTTGAAGCTGTATTTTGACGCCGGTAAGGTTCGAGTCGCGTGAGGGGGGCTGCATGGATGGAATGATGGCGGTGTTTGCGCCTCAGACGCGCCCTGTGGCCGGCGCCGAACTGTCGACGTTCTTCGACGTCACCCTGGACATGCTGATCATCCGCGACCTGGACGGTACGATCCTGAAGGTCAGCCGGTCGTGGGAAACCCATCTCGGCTGGCGCGCCGAGGAGCTGGAAGGGACGCAGCTGCTGCGTCTGGTCCACCCGGACGACCTGCCGGCGACGCGTGAGAGCGTGGTCGAGGTGGAAAACCGCGTGGCCGGCGATCCCGTCCTGGGCCAGGTCAACCGCTACCGGCACCGCGACGGCGGTTATCGCACCCTGGAATGGCGCGCCCACCGGTTCGGCGACCGCATCTACGGCGTGGCGCGCGACGTCACCGACCGGGTCGCGGCCGATCAGGCCCTGATCGAGGCCAAGACCGCGGCCGAGGCGGCCAGCCGGGCCAAGTCCGATTTCCTGGCCAATATGAGCCATGAGATCCGCACCCCGCTGAACGGGGTCATCGGTATCGTCGATTCCCTGCGCCGCACGGAATTGAGCCCCGAACAGCGGGAGATGGTGGACCTGATACAGGGCGCCGGGGTGACGCTGGAGCGGCTGGTCTCAGACATCCTCGACGTGTCCAAGATCGAGGCCGGCCAGCTGGACTTCGAATCCCGCCAGTTCGACCTCGGCGAGGCCCTGGCCGGGATCATCGACCTGTCGCATAATCGCGCCGCCGAAAAGGGGCTGATGTTCGAGGAACGTCAGGGCTCGGGCGCGCGCGGCGTCTTCATGGGCGACAGCACCCGCATAG
The DNA here is from genome assembly GCF_049897665.1 of Brevundimonas sp. TWP2-3-4b1. NCBI lineage: Bacteria > Pseudomonadati > Pseudomonadota > Alphaproteobacteria > Caulobacterales > Caulobacteraceae > Brevundimonas > Brevundimonas sp. TWP2-3-4b1. The sequence goes on from NZ_JAFCWQ010000020.1 coordinate 13,276, forward strand.
GCCAGATCATCAACAACCTGTTGTCCAACGCGGTCAAGTTCACCTCCGAGGGCTCGGTCACCGTCGACTGGGATGTGAGCGGCGACGAGGTCGGCGAGGGCGTCCTGACCTTCATCGTGTCCGACACCGGCGTAGGGTTCGACGCCGCCACGGGCGCGACCCTGTTCCAGAGGTTCAACCAGGCCGACACCTCCATCACCCGGCGGTTCGGCGGCACGGGGCTGGGCCTGTCGATCTGCCGGGCCCTGGCCGAGCTGATGGGCGGGGTGGTCGAGGCGCGCTCCTGCCCCGGCGAGGGCTCGACCTTCACCCTGACCCTGCCGTTGCAGAGGGTCGTGGCGCTGGAGGAATACGACGGACTGGCGGCGCCGGCGGAGATGGGGCCGGTCCCGATCTATCTGCCCGAGCGGTCGCTACGGGTCCTGCTGGCCGAGGACCATCCGACCAACCAGCGGGTGGTCCAGCTGATCCTGGGCTCGGCGGGGGCGGAGGTGGTCACGGTCGAGAACGGCGCCCTGGCCGTGGAGGCCGTGGCGCGGTCGCGCTTCGACGTCATCCTGATGGACATGCAGATGCCGGTCATGGACGGCCTGACTGCGACCCGCGCGATCCGCATGGCCGAGCGTGGTGGGCTGCGGACCCCGATTATCATGCTGAGCGCCAACGCCATGGCCCAGCACCGCTATGAGGCGCTGGCGGCCGGGGCGGACCTGCACGTGGCCAAGCCGGTGACGGCGGCGATCCTGCTGGCCGGGATCGCCCAGGCGGTGGTGGAGTAGGGGGGCGGAGAGCGGGCTCGCCGACTGTCCGACCCGGGTCGGGATCGGTCATAGGCTGCCAGGCGGAAAGCGGACATTCGATCTGTCGCCCAGAAGCGGACCCTCTGAGGGTCGCCTAGTGGTGGTTAGCGGACCTTGCCTTCCCGCAGCCACGGCAACTCAGCCATCATGTCCCGCTCGGCCTCCGACGAGGTGGCGTATAGCCCTGAGCAGTGGCTCGGAGCGATGAATGTGTAATCGCCATCTGTGGCCTCGGCGAACTCTTCAAAGACGAACAGATCACCGTGCGCTCGTAGCTCGACGTAGCGTTTGCCGTCGGCACTATCGACCCGTCTCAATAGCGCGTTGCCCGATGCCATCCCATCCAAATAGCCGACGGCGCGGATGACCGCTACGGGTCGGGTTCGGCCCTTAGCCTGACGCCCGATTACGGACATTCGGGGGATGCGCCGTAAGCGGACATCGCGCAGGTCCGTTCGGGGTCGGAAGCGGCGACTGGATTGATTGCCAGAACAGGACCTTGCCGATCAGTTCGGTCGTGCCGCGGTTGGCGACGAGCATCCGGCCGTCCCTGTCCTTCGCATAGACCACGCCCGGAACCGCCGCTGTGAAGCCTTCTAGAAGGACCAGCGCGCGGTCGCGCTCGGCCTCGACCGCGCGCCTTTCGTCGATGTCGATAAGAACCCCGGGGAAGCGGACCGGCGAGCCGTCTGCCGCGAGTTCGACCTTCCCGCTGGCTTCAAGGCACCGAAAGCCTGCGCCGTGGGCAACCCGATACTGACACCGATAGGCGCCGCCGTGCGCAAGGGCCTCCGCGATGGCGTCGTTGACCAAGGCTATATCGTCCGGGTGGATGACCTTCGTTACCTCAGCGAGTTCGATGCCGTTACGACACGAGTCTGGATCGAGCCCGAAAGCTTCCGCGAAGCGCTCGTCGGCGGTGAATCGGTCGGAGGGTATCTCCCATACCCAGGTGCCCACGATCGCGCCGGCGTCCAGCGCCATCTGGACGCGTTCCGACGCCTCCTGAAGCGTGCGCTCGGCATTGAACCGCTCCGTGACGTCCCGATAGAGCACAGCAAGACCATGGACGGTCGGCTATGCCCGCACTTCCAGCCATAGATCGTGCGTCTCGGAGCGATGCTGGTAGACGAACTCCACCGGCATCTGGTCTCGCATCGCTTTCTGATAGGCGGCCCATGTCGGCGCCTCGCGCGCCTCTGGCCACGCCTCCAGCAGATGAAGCCCGATGATCTCTTGTGCCGGACGGCCGTCAATCCTCGCGGCTTCGGCGTTCATCTGCTGAATCCGGAACTGGGGGTCGAGAATGAGGAACCCCTCCGCCATGTTTTCGACCGCGGCTGCCGCCTCGGCCAGACGGACCTCGTAGCGACGGCGCTCGGTCAGGTCGGCGAAAGACACCGCAAAGCCGTCACCGACCTTGGTGGCCGTCAGCCGCAGGAAGACATCGACCCCTTCATGGGCATAGCTGAGCTCGGTTACCCAGGGTTTGTCCTGGTCGACGACCTGGACATAGGCGTCGAACAACCCCTCTTCCCGGTTGCCCGGCATCTCCTCCAGGAGGCGGCGGCCTATGAACCAGGTGAAGCCGTCGATCGACGTTTCCTGCACCGCGCGGAACCGCGCCTCGGCCTCTTTGAGCTTCTGCCCAGAAACGACCTGTTCGGTGGTTTCTACACACGCGCAGAAAAACCCCCCCACGGCCCCCCGCTCGTCGCGAACCGGCGTATAGGAAAAGGCGAAGTGAGCTTCTTCTTCATAACCCTTGCGGGTCATGGTCAAAGCAATGTCGTCCATAGCAACCGGTCTGCCAGCGTAGGCCTCGTCGACGATAGGCTGAAGACTGGCTCGTATCTCCTCCCACACCTCCAGCAAATCCCGGCCCATGGCCGAGGGGTGCTTGTTCGCCAGGATCGCGGCATAGGCGTCATTGTAAATCAGGGTGCGCTGGGCCCCCCATACGACGAACATGGCCTGCGTCGATCCGAGCATGACGTCGACGAGCGTCTGCACCGGCAGGGGCCAGCTCTCCCGCGCACCCAAGGGCGTGGTTTCCCAAGGGTGAGAGTCAATCTCTGCTTTTGCCGAGCAGCCAAGAGTTCCGTTTTCGATCAAGTCATCGTCCTCGGCAACTCTGGGAGCTATTTTGCATTAGCCCGTCGGCCGACGACTTGGCCCTTCGGCTGTATATCATCGATCCGAACCGCCGCCACCTCTTGTAGACAAACTCTGCAATGAACTTGAGAGCGACAAATTCTGGCTGCAAGCGAGCGAGTCGTTGCTTGATGAGGTTCGAAGGCGAACAGTGGGTGCTGTCAGGCGAATGGTAACTCGTCTCCACCTAGGCTCAGGATTCATTGGTCATAGCCAGAAGATGACGGTTGCGGCGATGGCGATGGCGGACATGAAGGTGTGGGCGCATCGGTCGTAGCGGGTGTGGACACGTCGCCAGTCTTTGAGCCTGCCGAACATATTCTCGATCCTGTGGCGTTGGCGATAGAGGGTTCGGTCGTGGTCGATCTGGACCTTTCTGTTGGCCTTTGAAGGGATGCACGGGGTGATGCCCCGCTGGATCAGGGCGGCCCGGAACCAGTCGGCGTCGTAGCCCCGGTCGCCCAGCAAGGCCTTGGCTTTGGGCAGGGCGTCGATCATCAGGGCGGCTCCCTTGTCGTCGCTCATCTGGCCTTCGGAGCGCAACAGGACCAACGGACGCCCCTGGCCGTCGCACACGGCATGGAGCTTGGAGTTCAGCCCGCCTTTGGTTCGCCCGATACGTCGGGGAACAGCCCCTTTTTGAGCAGGCTGGCTGCGGTCCGATGGGCCTTCAGATGGGTGGCGTCGATCATAAATCGCTCGGGCCGGGGCCCCTTGGCGGACAGTTCGGCGAAGATCCGGTTGAACACGCCCAACCGACTCCAGCGGATGAACCGGTTGTAGATCGTCTTGTGCGGCCCGTAGTCTTTGGGCGCATCACGCCAGCGCAGGCCGTTGCGGATCACGAAGATGATGCCACTCAGCACCCGCTTGTCATCCACCCGTGGGATGCCATGCGAGAGCGGGAAATACGGCTCGATCCGCCGCATCTGCTTGTCCGTCAGCCAGAACAGATCACTCATGACAGGCTCCTCCTGCCTCCAGTGAATCAGGTCAAAGCCCCGCGGGGAATCCCTTTAATGGGTCCTGAGCCTAAACCACATAAGCCGACTGGCAATAAAGGGCGCCGACTCGCTGAAAAAGCCGAACCGTTGCGCAACGTTTCAGCATCGACACGTACCTCTTCCGTTAGTCGCCTGCAGGTTCTTCTCGTCTGCAGCAGTCAGCTAGGCGAGCCTCGCTGAAATCGCGCCATTCAATAAGGCGGCCTGATGCCGCCGTGAGGAACATGCTCGCTGGCGCACCATCTCCCTGCCGAAAGCGAGCTTCGGAATGGCTGGATGGGCAAAAAGCAGCGGGGGAGCGCGCCACTTTCTGCAATCACAGAAAGTGGCGCGAGTGACGGGACTCGAACCCGCGACCTCCGGCGTGACAGGCCGGCACTCTAACCAACTGAGCTACACCCGCGTTTCCCACCGTGTCGTTTCCGTCGCGGCGAGGGGCGTCGTTTAGGCGGGGGGTCGCCCCGGTGTCAAGCGACCTTTCGGGCCTTTGCGACAGTTTTCCGCGCACACGTCCGGTCGCAGAACGAGGGCATCCCGGAGTCGGATTAGTGCGAACCGTTCGCAAGAAAAATCCTTTCGCCGCTTGGGTTTGAACCGCGCCGAGGTTGGGTCTAGAAAGCGCCGAATCCGCCGCCCTCCCTCGCGGCGTGGACGTATCCAATGAACGCATTTCTTCTTCAGTATCTGCCGATCGTGATTTTCGTGGGCATCGCCACGATCGTCGGCGTCGGCTTCATGGCCGCCTCCTGGGCGATGGCGCCGTCGAACCCCGACTCGGAGAAGCTCTCGGCCTACGAGTGCGGCTTCAATGCCTTCGACGATGCGCGGATGAAGTTCGACGTGCGGTTCTACCTGGTGTCGATCCTGTTCATCATCTTCGACCTGGAAGTGGCCTTCCTGTTCCCCTGGGCCGTGTCGATCTTCGACCTGACCAAGGGCGGCATGATCTTCGCCTTCTGGTCGATGATGTCATTCCTGGGCGTCCTGACCGTCGGCTTCATCTACGAATGGAAGAAGGGCGCGCTGGAATGGCAGTGATTTCCCCCACCGGCCTGATCGCCCCCCCCGCTTCAGGTTTGGCGTCGCCGCTGCCCACAGCCTTTGGCCAGGGCGCGCGTTCGACGGTCCAGGGCTATGACCCCAAGCTGCACGACAAGTTCTTCGAGGCGGTCAACACCGAGGTCGCCGAGCAGGGCTTCCTGACCGCGTCGCTCGACGACGTCATCAACTGGGCCCGGACGGGGTCGCTGATGTGGATGACCTTTGGTCTCGCGTGCTGCGCCGTGGAGATGATCCAGGCGTCGATGCCGCGCTATGACCTGGAGCGCTTCGGCATGGCCCCGCGCGCCAGCCCGCGTCAGTCGGACCTGATGATCGTCGCCGGCACCCTGACCAACAAGATGGCTCCGGCGCTTCGCAAGGTCTACGATCAGATGCCGGATCCGCGTTACGTGTTGTCGATGGGTTCTTGCGCCAATGGTGGCGGATATTATCACTATAGTTACAGCGTAGTGCGCGGTTGCGACCGCATTGTACCTGTCGATGCCTACGTTCCGGGCTGTCCGCCGACGGCGGAAGCCCTGATCTACGGCCTGCTGCAGCTGCAGAAAAAGATCCGTCGCACCGGGACGATCGAGCGATGAGCGTTCCTTCGATGAACGGCCACCTCGCGACCGTCGCGCGCAATACCGAGAGCCTGACCCCGCTGGGTCAGGAGATGGTCGCCGAGCTGAAGGTCGATGCCAGCCTGGCCTGGGGCGAGCTGACTATCGCCTGCCACCGCGACCGGATCGTCGAGGTCCTGACCTCGCTGCGCGACCGGTTCGGCTTCCAGCAGCTGCTGGACGTCTGCGGCGTGGACTATCCGGACCGGGCCGAGCGGTTCGACGTCGTCTATCACCTGATCTCCCTGACGCGGAACGCCCGCATCCGGGTCAAGTGCACGACCGACGAGGTCCAGCCGGTCCCCAGCGTGATCGAGGTCTATCCGTCGGCCGGCTGGTTCGAGCGCGAGGCGTTCGACATGTACGGCATCCTGTTCTCGAACCACCCGGACCTGCGCCGGCTCCTGACCGACTACGGTTTCCAGGGGCATCCGCTGCGCAAGGACTTCCCGATGACGGGCTATGTCGAGGTCCGCTACGACGAGGAGCAGAAGCGGGTGGTCTACGAACCCGTCAAGCTGACGCAGGAATATCGCAACTTCGATTTCCTCTCCCCCTGGGAAGGCGCGGAGTATCCGGTCCCGGTTCTGCCGGGCGACGAGAAGGCGGCGCAAGCCGCTGCTGTCGCAGGCGCCGCGCCTTCGGGAGGCAAGGCCTGATGGCTGACGGACACCCCATCGCCAACGCGACCCCCGACCGCGCCACGCTGGACCAGGTCGCCGACGACCTGGGTCACATCGCCTTCGACGATGGCCGGACCGCGCATGCGCGCGAGATGGACGACCGCAAGTTCACCATCAACTTCGGCCCGCAACATCCGGCCGCGCACGGCGTGCTGCGTCTGGTGCTGGAGCTGGACGGCGAGGTCGTCGAGCGTGTCGATCCGCACATCGGCCTGCTGCACCGCGGCACCGAGAAGCTGATGGAGGCCCGCACCTACCTCCAGAACGTGCCCTATCTGGACCGGCTCGATTACGTCGCGCCGATGAATCAGGAGCACGCCTTCTGCCTGGCCATCGAGCGTCTGCTCGAGATCGAGGTCCCGTACCGCGCCCAGCTGATCCGGGTTCTGTATTCGGAAATCGGCCGCATCCTGTCGCACCTGCTGAATGTGACGACCCAGGCCCTGGATGTGGGCGCCCTGACGCCCCCTCTGTGGGGCTTCGAGGAGCGCGAAAAGCTCATGGTCTTCTATGAGCGGGCCTGCGGCGCGCGGCTTCACGCCAACTACTTCCGGCCCGGCGGCGTCCACCAGGACCTGCCGATGGCCTTGATCGACGACATCGGCCGCTGGTGCGCCGAGTTTCCGACGGCGCTCAAGGACATCGAGAGCCTCGTCACCGAGAACCGCATCTACAAGCAGCGCAACGTCGACATCGGCATCGTGTCGAAGGAACAGGCCCTGCAGTGGGGCTTCACCGGCGTCATGCTGCGCGGCTCCGACATCGCCTGGGACCTGCGCAAGTCGCAGCCCTACGAATGCTATGCCGAGCTGGAGTTCGACATCGTCGTCGGCAAGAACGGCGACTGCTGGGACCGCTACCTCGTGCGCATCGAGGAGATGAAACAGTCGGTGCACATTATGGAGCAGTGCATCCACAAGCTCCGCAACTGCCCCGGCGAGCCGGTCATGGTCGAGAACAACAAGATCGTGCCCCCGTCGCGCGGCGAGATGAAGCGGTCGATGGAAGCCCTGATCCATCACTTCAAGCTCTACACCGAAGGCTTCCACACCCCGGCCGGCGAGGTCTACGCCGCCGTCGAGGCGCCCAAGGGCGAGTTCGGCATCTATCTGGTCTCCGACGGCACCAACAAGCCGTACCGCGTGAAGATCTCGGCCCCCGGCTTCCGTCACCTTCAGGCGATGGACTGGATGAACCGCGGCCACATGCTGGCCGACGTCTCCGCCATCCTGGGCTCGCTCGACATCGTCTTCGGCGAGGTCGACCGCTAGTGACCGAACTGTTCGCCAACATCACCCTGAGCACGGTCGTGATCGCCGGTCTGTTGATGATCGGCGGCGTGATCTTCGTCGCCAATATGAACGATCCCCGGAACGCGATGCATCCGGGCGGCCGCAAGGGCCGGATGCTGGACGAGGTGCTCGTCGTCGGCCCGCTCGCGCCGTTGCTGGTCATGATCACCGTGGGCGGGTTCCTCCCTGATCTTCGTGATGCGGCCTGGTGGTTCCCGATCCTCCTCGGACTGTCGATCATCGGCTTCGCCGCCAGCTTCCTTCTGCCGCCCGTCCGCCGCGCCCGCGCGCGGGTCGAAGCCCTTCGCAAGAAGGCCTTCTCATGAGCGACACCCCTCTCAGCGATCTCGTGCGTCAGGGCTGGTCCGTCTTGTCCTATTCGGTGACCGACAGCGGCGGCGAGACCTGGCAGCACAACGTGCTGCTGACCCGTCAGGGCCAGCATCGCATTCTTACCCTGCGCAAGAAGATGATCGGCGACGGCGTCGTCGCCTCGGAAATGGACGTCTGATGTCGGTTCGCCGCCTCGCCAAGGAACAGCCCGCCTCGTTCGCCTTCTCGAAGGACACGATGAAGAAGGCCGAGTGGTGGATCGCCAAATACCCGGCGGACCGTCGCCAGTCGGCGGTGATCCCGATCCTCTGGCTGGTACAGAAACAGGAAGGCTGGGTCTCCGAGCCGAGCCTGCGCGCCATCGCCGACCTGCTGGGCATGGCCTATATCCGGGTGCTGGAGGTCGCGACCTTCTACACCATGTTCATGCTGGAGCCGGTCGGTTCGGCCGCCCTGATCCAGGTCTGCGGCACGACCCCGTGCATGCTGCGCGGCTCGGGCGACCTGATGAAGGTCTGCAAGGACCGCATCGGCCCGAAACAGACCCTGTCGGCCGACGGCAAATTCTACTGGGAAGAGGTCGAGTGCCTGGGCGCCTGCGTCAACGCGCCGATGGCCATGATCAACGACTATTATTTCGAGGACCTGACGGCCTCGGACATGAACCGGATCATCGACGACTTCGCCGCCGGCAAGACGCCGAAGCCGGGTCCGCGCGTCGATCGCGTCAACTCGGCGCCCGAGGGCGGGGCCCTGACCCTGACCGATCCGAAACTCTATGACGGCTCGGCCGCCCAGCCGATCGCCAGGCTGCCGAACTCCGATCCGGTGCCCGCCTGATGGTCGAACCGAAAGACATTCAGCGTCTGGCCCCCATGCTGTGGGGTGTCGCCGGGTTGATGTTCCTGCTGGCCGCGTGGCTGGGGGAACAGATCGCGTTCGCAGGCATCGGCGCGATGTTCATTCTGCTGGGCGTGTCGGCCTGGCTGACCACCCGCAAGAAGGACTCGCAGTGAGCCAGTCCGATCCCCAAACCGACGTCCAGGTCGCGGCCTATCGCGCCGAACTGCGCACCGTGGGCCGCACGCCGCGCCTCGCCGGGTTCGGCCTGGTGCTGCTGGGCGCCATCCTCGTCTGGTCGGCCGGGCGTGCGGGCGACTTCGGCGCGACCGTCCAGATGACCGGCTATGTCGCCCTCGGCGGCGGCTGGGCCCTGATGCTCGCCGCCATCTTCCTTCGCACCCGCTATCATCGCCGCCGTCTGGCCGAGCTCGATGGACGCGGACAATGAGTGCGCTGCTTCTCGCCCACGGGGAACCGTCGCGTGATTGTCTGACCGCGCGTGCACACTTCATGATCCCAAGACGTTCGGGGGACCGTCGTGACATCGAAACATCCGAAGCGCGGCGTCGCCGGCCTGTTCATGGCCAATCTGATGGGCGCCAGCGCCCTGCCGCTGGGCGGAGCCTCCGCGCAGCCCGCAACGCCAGCGCCTGCCGCGCCGTCCCCTCCGTCTTCTCCCGCCGGTTCCCCGAATGCGCCTGATCAGACACCAACACGTTCAGGCGGCCAGCGTCCGCCGCCGCCAACCGAGCGCCAGACCGGCGATCGTCGCAGCGAACTCTCGCGCCCGCGCGGCAGGGGCGTGGGCGGCTCAGGTCGTGGAGGGACCCCGCTGATGGCCGGCCTGCTGCAGGACAAGGATCGCATCTTCACCAACCTGTACGGGCTCCAGGACTGGGGTCTGGATGGCGCGAAGACCCGCGGCTGCTGGAACGCGACCAAGGACATGCTGGACATGGGCCGCGACTGGCTCATCACCAACGTCAAGAACTCGGGGCTGCGCGGCCGCGGCGGCGCCGGCTTCTCGACCGGCCTGAAGTGGTCCTTCATGCCCAAGGAACTCAAGGATCGTCCGCATTATCTCGTCGTCAACGCCGACGAGAGCGAGCCCGGCACCTGCAAGGACCGGGAGATCATGCGTCATGACCCCCACCTGCTGATCGAAGGCTGCCTGATCGCCTCCTTCGCGATGCAGGCCCACGCCTGCTACATCTATCTGCGCGGCGAATATGTGCTCGAGCGCGAGCGGATGGAGGCGGCGGTCAAGCAGGCCTATGAAGCTAGGCTGATCGGCAAGAACAACGTCCACGGCTGGGACTTCGACGTCTACATCCACCACGGCGCCGGGGCCTATATCTGCGGCGAAGAGACCGCCCTGCTGGAATCGCTGGAGGGCAAGAAGGGCCAGCCGCGGCTGAAGCCGCCGTTCCCGGCCGGTGCGGGCCTGTACGGCTGCCCGACCACGGTGAACAACGTCGAGTCGATCGCCGTCGTCGGCACGATCCTGCGTCGCGGGGCCGAGTGGTTCGCCGGCTTCGGTCGTCCGAACAACACCGGCACCAAGCTGATGTCGATCAGCGGCCACGTGAACAGGCCGTGCAATGTCGAAGAAGCCATGTCGATCCCGCTGCGCCAGCTGCTGGAAGAGCACTGCGGCGGCGTGCGCGGCGGCTGGGGCAACCTGAAGGCCGTGATCCCGGGCGGAGTCTCCGTGCCGCTGATCACGCGCGAGATGTCCGAGACGGCGCTCATGGACTTCGACAGCCTGCGCGACATGAAGTCTGGCCTGGGTACTGCGGCCGTGATCGTCATGGACAATGACACCGACCTGGTGAAAGCGATCGCCCGCATCAGCTATTTCTACAAGCATGAGAGCTGCGGCCAGTGCACGCCGTGCCGCGAAGGCACCGGCTGGATGTGGCGCGTGCTCGAACGCATGGCCGTGGGCGAGGCCGATCCGTCAGAGATCGACCTGCTGCTCGACGTCGCCGGCCAGGTCGAGGGCCATACCATCTGCGCCCTCGGCGACGCCGCCGCCTGGCCGGTCCAGGGCCTGATCCGCCACTTCCGCCACGAGATTGAAGACCGCATCTCGGCCTACCGCACCCGCCGCGCGAACTTCGCCGGCCACGCCATCGCGGCGGAGTAGGGGATGCGGGCTGTGCTCATCCTGACTGTTGCGGTCGCCTCTCTGGCAGCGTGCAATCGCGCGCCGGAGAGGGCCGAGCCGACGCCGACCGAGATCGTCGCCGCCGAGGCGCCGGTGTCCGACGCCGTGGCGCAGACGCCCGCCGTCCTGACGGCGGTCGACCTGCGCCGCGTGTGCAAGGCCGGTCTCGCCGCTATCCACGGCCAGGACGTCGCCGCCATCGAATTGTCCGGCATCGAGGGCGAGGTCGTCAACGCCCGGTGGCGCGCACCCGTCGACGGCGGCGTCATAAAGGCCCAGTGCCGCGCCGCCGACGGTCTGGTCGTGTGGAAGCCGCTCGATCTGCCCGACCCCGCCTCCGTGCGGTGGATGAATGAATCCGGCGATCCGGTCGTGCGTTACGCCATGCGCGGCGACGAGATCGAGATCACCCAAACGCTGCCTGACGGCACGACGCAGACGGCCGCCGAGGTCGTTCGCGCTGAAGAAGAGGTCCGCTGATGCCCGTCGCCAAGGTCAACGGCGTCGATGTCGAGTTCGAGCCCGGCATGACCGTGCTTCAGGTCGCCGAGCGCGCCGGGCACGAGATCCCGCGCTTCTGCTACCACGAGCGACTGTCGATCGCCGGCAACTGCCGCATGTGCCTGGTCGAGGTGAAGCCCGGACCGCCCAAGCCGCAAGCGTCTTGCGCGCTTCCGGCCGCCGAGGGCCAGATGATCTTCACCGATACGCCGATGGTGAAGAAGGCTCGCGAAGGGGTGATGGAGTTCCTGCTCATCAACCATCCGCTCGACTGCCCGATCTGCGACCAGGGCGGCGAGTGCGACCTGCAGGACCAGGCCATGGGCTACGGCCGCGACGGTTCCCGCTATGCGGAGAACAAGCGCGCAGTCGAAGAAAAGCACATGGGTCCGACCATCAAGACCTTCATGACGCGGTGCATCCAGTGCACCCGTTGCGTGCGCTTCATCAGTGAAGTAGCGGGCGTGCCGGACATCGGCATGATCTCGCGCGGCGAAGACGCCGAGATCACGACGTACCTGGAGCAGGCGGTGAACTCCGAGCTGTCGGGCAACGTCAACGACCTGTGCCCCGTCGGCGCCCTGACCCACCGGCCGTGGCAGTTCCACTATCGCCCGTGGGAGCTGAAGAAGACCGAGACCATCGACGTCATGGACTCCCTGGGCTCCAATATCTCGGCCCAGTCCAAGGGAGCCGAGGTGATGCGCATCCTGCCGCGCGTGCACGAGGGCATCAACGAGGAGTGGCTGTCGGACAAGAGCCGCTACGTCGTCGACGGGCTGCAGGCGCGTCGTCTGGACCGCCCGTATGTTCGTGAGAACGGCAAGCTGCGCGTCGCCTCGTGGGACGAGGCGCTGAACGCCGTGGCGTCGAAGTTGAAGGCCGCCCCGGCAGACAGGATCGGCGTCATCGCCGGCGACTTGCAGGACGCGGAATCGATGAAGGCGGCGCTGGACCTGTTCCGCGCGCTGGGATCGTCGAACACCGACTGCCGTCAGGACGGCGCAGCCATGGGCTATGGCCCGCGCGAAGGCTGGCTGTTCAACACCGGCCTGCAAGGGCTGGAAGAGGCGGACTCCATCCTGCTTGTGGGCGTCAACCCGCGCACCGAGGCGCCGCTGCTGAACCAGCGGATCCGCAAGAGCTGGCTGGCCGGCAAGACCCGCGTCGGCGTCATCGGCGACGCCGCCGACCTGACCTATGATTTCGACGTCGTAGGCCGCGGAACGAAGACCCTGGCCAAGCTGCCCAAGGTCGCCTCAGACGCCCTGTCGAATGCCGAACGCCCCGCCATCGTGGTCGGCGCCGGCGCCCTGTCGGGTCCGGACGGCGCGAAGGTCCTGCAACAGCTCGGCAAGCTGGCCGCCAAGCTCGGCGTCGTGAAGGACGGCTGGAACGGGTTCAACGTCCTGCATCACGCTGCCGCCCGCGTCGGCGGTCTGGACATGGGCTTCGTGCCCGCGACCGGCGGCCTGTCGGCTCACGAGATGGTCCAGCCGGGGGCTCTCGATGTCCTGTTCCTGCTGGGCGCCGACGAGATCGAGACCGGCCCGTCCAGGGCCTTCAAAGTCTATCTGGGCAGCCACGGCGACCGGGGCGCGCACACCGCCGACGTCATCCTGCCGGGCGCCGCCTGGACCGAGAAGTCGGGCCTCTATGTCAACACCGAGGGCCGGGTGCAGATGGCCGAACGCGCCGTCTTCCCGAAGGGCGAGGCCAAGGAAGACTGGGCCATCCTCCGCGCACTGTCGGAACGCGTCGGCCAGACCCTGCCGTTTGACACTCTTGGTCAACTTCGCGATTTGTTGATGAAAGACCACCCCACCTTTGGTCGAATTGACTACCTGCCCCCCGCCGCATTCTTCGACGTCGCGAGCCTGGGCCAGAAGGGCGACGCCGGTGATGTCGACTTCACCTCGGCCGTGGTCGATCCCTATCTGAACAACCCGATCGCGCGCGCCAGCGCGACGATGGCCGAGCTCAGCGCCCAGCGCGTGGCTCCGGCCCTGCTGGCGGCGGAGTAGGGCGATGGAATCCACTTCCTTCTGGACCACGCCCGTCGGCTGGACCCTCGCCACGACCGGCGCTGTGTTGCTGGTCACCGTCGGCGTCCTGATCGCGGTCGCCTTCCTGCTGCTGGCGGATCGCAAGATCTGGGCGGCCGTCATGATGCGGAAGGGCCCCAACGTCGTGGGTCCGTTCGGCCTGCTTCAGTCCTTCGCCGACATGATCAAGTTCGTCCTGAAGGAGATCGTCGTCCCGGCCGGCGCGGACAAGGTCGTCTTCCTGATGGCGCCGGTCATCACCGTGATCATGGCCTTCACCGTCTGGGCGGTCATTCCGTTCGCGCCGGGCTGGGTCATCTCGGACCTAAACGTCGGCATCCTCTACGTCTTCGCGATCAGTTCGATGGGCGTCTACGGCATCATCATGGGCGGCTGGGCTTCGAACTCGAAATACCCCTTCCTGGGCTCGCTGCGCTCCGCCGCCCAGATGGTGTCCTATGAGGTCTCCATCGGCCTGATCATCATCAACGTCATCCTGCTGGCCGGGACGATGAACCTGTCGTCCATCGTGACGTCGCAGGAAGGCTGGATCTGGAACTGGTACGCCTTTGGCGGCGGGGCCGACACCTGGCCGCTGGTGGTCGTCCTGTTCCCGATGATGATCATGTTCTTCATCTCCGCCCTGGCTGAAACCAACCGCCCGCCGTTCGACCTGCCCGAAGCCGAGTCAGAGCTCGTGGCCGGTTATCAGGTCGAGTATTCGTCGACGCCCTATCTGCTGTTCATGATGGGCGAGTACGTGAACATCATCTTCATGTGCGCGATGATCTCGATCCTGTTCTTCGGCGGTTGGAACCCGGGCTTCCCGATTGACTTCACCGCCGACTGGAACCCTTTCGTCGTCAACCTGCTGTTGTTCGCGGTCCTGTTCGTCAAGATCCTGTTCTGGTTCTTCATGTTCGCGATGGTGAAGACCTTCGTGCCCCGCTACCGCTACGACCAGCTGATGCGTCTGGGCTGGAAGATCTTCCTGCCGACCTCGCTGGTGGCCGTGGCCGCCGTCTCGGCCTGGCGCGTCTTCGCGGTGGGGGCGTGATCCGTATGGCCCTTCTCGCCCTGACCGCAGTCACCCTGGCCGGCTGTCTGCCGCCCGCCTATGAGGCCGAGCCTGCGTCCGTCTATCAGTGGCAGCGTCGCCAGGATGACATCCAGCGCCGAGAGACCGAACGGGTTCGCCTGTGCGCCATCATGAACAAGGACACGGATCGCTACGAGCGCGACTGCACGCGTCCGGGAGACCCCGTCCGATGATCACCCGTATCGCCCAGGCCGCGAAGGGCGCGCTGCTGATCGATCTGGTCGGCGCATTCGGCCTGACCATGCGCGAGTTCTTCCGTCCCAAGAAGACGGTCAACTTTCCGTTCGAGCGCGGCCCGCAATCGCCGCGTTTCCGGGGCGAGCACGCCCTGCGTCGTTACGCCAACGGCGAGGAACGCTGCATCGCCTGCAAGCTGTGCGAGGCCATCTGCCCGGCCCAGGCGATTACCATCGAGTCCGAGCCGCGGTCTGACGGCAGTCGCCGCACGACCCGCTACGACATTGACATGGTCAAATGCATCTACTGCGGCCTGTGCCAGGAGGCCTGCCCGGTGGACGCCATCGTCGAGGGACCAAACTCGACCTTCGCGACCGAGACGCGAGAAGAACTCTACTACGACAAGGCCCGACTGCTGGATAACGGCGACCGCTGGGAACGGCAGATCGCGAAGAATCTGGAACTCGACGCCCCCTATCGCTAAACGAAGCGCGCGATTCCCTTACGGGTCGCCGCCCAACCGACTGAAAGGGGCATCGTCCCTCCCATGCTGCAAGGCATAGCCTTCTATCTGCTGGCGGCGACCGCCGTTCTGTCCGGCCTCCTGGTCGTGACGGCGCGCAACCCCGTGCACTCTGTCCTGTGGCTGATCCTGGCCTTCTTCTCGTCGGCGGGACTTTTCGTCCTTCTGGGCGCGGAGTTCCTGGCGATGCTGCTGGTGGTCGTCTACGTCGGCGCCGTCGCGGTGCTGTTCCTGTTCGTGGTCATGATGCTGGACGTCGACTTCGTCCGCCTGCGCGAGGGATATGCGACCTATCTGCCCCTGGCCGCGATCGTGGCGGGCATCCTGCTGGCCGAGATGATCATGATCTCGATCGTGGTGGTGCAGGGCGGGGCGGCCGCCAACGCCGTGGGCCCGGCCGTGGCGACCGCAGACGCCTCGAACGTCGAGGTCATCGGGCGGGTGCTCTACACGGACTATATCTACTTCTTCCAGGCGGCCGGGATCGTGCTGCTGATCGCCATGATCGGCGCCATCGTCCTGACCCTGCGCAAGCGGACCTCGGTCCGCCGCCAGGATCCGGGCGCCCAGACCAACCGCGACCGCAAGACCTCGGTCGAGATCAAGGGCGTCGTCACCGGCGTCGGCGTCACCGGCGAGGAACTGCGCTGATGGAAGTCACCCTGCAGCACTATCTGGCGGTGGCGGCGCTGCTGTTCACCATCGGGGTCTTCGGCATCTTCGTGAACCGCAAGAACGTCATCATTATCCTGATGTCGGTCGAGCTGATCCTGCTGGCCGTGAACATCAATTTCGTCGCCTTCTCGGCCTATCTGAACGACGTGTCGGGGCAGATCATGGCCATGTTCGTCCTGACCGTGGCCGCCGCCGAGGCCGCCGTCGGCCTCGCCATCCTGGTGACCTTCTTCCGCAACCGCGGCGATATCGCGGTTGACGACGCCAGCGTGATGAAGGGCTGACCGCGTGAGCCTCGAACTATTGGTCACCCTGGGCGTCTTCGCCCCCCTGCTCGGCGCGGCGATCGCCGGCTTCTTCGGCCGCCGCGTCGGCGACATCCCGTCTCAAGCCGTCACGACCGGCCTGCTGTTCTTCTCGTGCGCCGTGGCCTGGACCGTGTTCAGCCAGTGGACCTGGGGTCAGCTCGAGCCGTTCACGGTCGTCGTCTCGCCCTTCATCAACGTTGGCGATTTCCAGTCGAACTGGTCGATCCGCATCGACGCCCTGTCGGCGACCATGCTGGTCGTGGTCACGACGGTGTCCTCGCTCGTGCACCTGTATTCCTGGGGCTATATGGCCGAGGACGACTCGAAGCCGCGCTTCTTCGCCTACCTGTCGCTGTTCACCTTCGCCATGCTGGCCCTGGTTACCGCCGCCGACTTCATGCAGCTGTTCTTCGGCTGGGAAGGCGTGGGCCTCGCCTCCTATCTGCTGATCGGCTTCTGGTTCAAGAAATCGACCGCCTCGGCCGCCGCCATCAAGGCCTTCGTCGTCAACCGCGTCGGCGACTTCGGCTTCGCGCTCGGCATCATCACGGTCTTCTGGATGTTCGGCACGATCCAGTTCGCCGAACTGTTCCCGATGATCGCCTCGAAGGCCGGCACGGGCTGGGAGTTCCTCGGCTACACTTGGTCGGCGCTCGATCTGGCGGGCGTGCTGCTGTTCATCGGCGCGATGGGCAAGTCGGCGCAGTTCTTCCTGCACACCTGGCTGCCCGATGCCATGGAAGGCCCGACACCCGTGTCGGCCCTGATCCACGCAGCGACCATGGTCACCGCCGGCGTCTATATGGTCTGCCTGCTCAGCCCGATCTACGAATACGCCCCGACGGCGTCGCTGATCATCGCCGTCACCGGCGCGGTCACAGCCCTGTTCGCCGCGACGGTCGGTCTGATGCAGAACGATATCAAGCGGGTCATCGCCTATTCGACCTGTTCGCAGCTGGGTTACATGTTCTTCGCGGCCGGGGTCGGCGCCTATGAGGCGTCGATGTTCCACCTGTTCACCCACGCCTTCTTCAAGGCCCTGCTGTTCCTGGGCGCCGGCTCGGTGATCCACGGCATGCATCACGAGCAGGACATGCGGAAGATGGGCGGGCTGTGGAAGCTGCTGCCCGTGACCTATGCGGTCATGATGATCGGCACGATCGCCATCACCGGCCTGGGAATCCCCGGGATCGGCGGCTTCGCCGGCTTCTATTCCAAGGACTCGATCATCGAGAGCGCCTTCGCGGCGGCGACCAGCGGCCATTCGCCGGCCGGCTATTTCGCCTTCGTCGTCGGCATCTTCGCGGCGGGCCTGACCAGTTATTACTCGTGGCGGCTGATCTTCATGACCTTCCACAACAAACCGCAGTGGACGGAAGAGGCGATGGCGGCGAACGCGCACGACCAGGGTCACGACGACCATGCCTCCCACGCCCAGCTCGAGACCTATTCCGAGCCGCTGCCCGATGATCACGCGCACGACGATCACGCCCACGACGACCACGGCCACCACGGTCCGCTGAAGCCGCACGAGAGCCCGTGGATCATGCTGGTTCCGCTGATCGCCCTGTCGATCGGCGCCATCGCGGCCGGCTTCGTCTTCGCCCCGAATTTCATCGGTCACTACGAGACCGAGTTCTGGCGCGGCGCCATCTTCAACGGCCCGACCAACCACGTCCTGCACGAGAGCCATGACGTTCCGCTGTGGGTGAAGTGGTCGCCGCTGATCGTCACCCTGACCGGCGCCTTCATCGCCTTCTGGTTCTACGTGCTGAAGGAAGGTCTGCCGAAACGCATGGCCGCCAACGAGGGACCGCTGTGGAGCTTCCTCTACAACAAGTGGTATTTCGACGAGATCTACGACGTCATCTTCGTCAAGGGCGCCAAGGCGCTGGGCGACTTCTTCTGGAAGGTCGGCGACGTCAAGATCATCGACGGGCTGGGGCCGAACGGCTTCGCCTGGGCCTCGCTGAAGTCCGCCGCGCGACTGGCCAAGATCCAGTCCGGCTATGTCTATCACTATGCGTTCGTGATGCTGCTCGGCGTGGCCGGTCTGCTCGCCTTCGCCATCTACACCTGGGGCGCCTGAGTTATGGGTACGATCCCCAACATCCTGAGCGTGGTGACGTTCCTGCCGCTGGTCGGCGCGGGACTGATCCTGCTGGCCAAGCTGATGGCCAAGTCCAACGAGGATAGCATCGCCCGCTGGGTCGCCATGATCACCACCCTGGTGGTGCTGGCCGTCTCGACCGTGCTGGTGCTTCAGTTCGACAGTACGAATGCGGCCTATCAGTTCGTCGAGAACTACGTCTGGTTCGCAGGCGCGGGCTATCATCTGGGCGTCGACGGGGTCTCGATCCTGTTCGTCCTGCTGACGGCCTTCCTGATGCCGATCTGCATCCTGGCCAGCTGGAAGTCGGTCGAGACGCGCGTCGGCGACTACATGATCGCCTTCCTCGTGCTGGAAACCCTGGTCATCGGCGTGTTCACGTCGCTGGACCTGTTCCTGTTCTACATCTTCTTCGAGGGCACCCTCGTTCCGATGTTCATCATCATCGGCGTGTGGGGCGGGGCGAACCGGATCTACGCTGCCTACAAGTTCTTCCTCTACACCCTGCTCGGGTCCGTCCTGATGCTGCTGGCCATGCTGTGGATGGCCAACGAGGCTGGCACGACCTCGATACCGGCGCTGAAGGAATACGCCTTCGGGCCGCAGGCTCAGTCGATCCTGTGGCTGGCCTTCTTCGCCTCCTTCGCGGTCAAGATGCCGATGTGGCCGGTGCACACCTGGCTGCCCGACGCCCACGTCCAGGCGCCGACGGCGGGCTCGGTCATCCTGGCCGGCATCCTGCTGAAGCTGGGTGGCTACGGCTTCATCCTGTTCAACGTGCCGATGTTCCCCGATGCTTCGGTCGCGTACCGACCGCTGGTCTTCACACTGTCGGTGATCGCCATCGCCTACACCTCGCTGGTCGCCTTCCGTCAGACCGACATCAAGAAGCTGATCGCCTATTCGTCGATCGCCCACATGGGCTTCGTGACCATGGGCATCTTCGCCGGCAACGCCCAGGGCCTGCAGGGCGCCGTCTTCCAGATGCTGAGCCACGGGCTGATCTCGGGCGCGCTCTTCCTCTGCGTCGGCGTCGTCTATGACCGGATGCACACGCGTGAGATCGCCTTCTACGGCGGCCTGACGAACAGGATGCCCTGGTACGCCGCCATCTTCCTGATGTTCACCATGGCCAACGTCGGCCTGCCGGGAACCTCGGGCTTCATCGGCGAGATCCTGACCCTGACCGGCGTCTACCAGGCCTCTACCTGGGCCGCCTTCGTGGCGGCGACCGGCGTCATCCTGTCGGCGGTCTATGCCCTGACCCTGTACCGCAACGTCATGTTCGGCGAGATCACCAACCCGGCCCTGGCCACGATCAAGGACATCGACCTGCGTGAGCTGGTCATCTTCGTCCCCCTGATCGTCGGCACCATCTGGCTGGGCGTGCAGCCGGACCTGGTCCTGAACTACACCGCCGCCTCCGTCGACGCCGTCGTCAACGGCTGGCAGCTCGCGACCGGCGGGTGAGAGAATAATGCCTGACCTGTCCTACGCCCTGAACCTCGCCGCCTCTGAGCTGACGCTCGCGATCGGCGCTCTCGTCCTGCTCCTGCTCGGCGCCTTCATCGGCGAGAAGTCGGCTCGGCTGATCTCCATCCTGTCTGTGGCCCTGCTGGTCGCAGCGGCCGCCGTCGCCGCCACCGGCCCGCTGGGTCAGGCCTTCAACGGCGCCTATGTCGCCGACCCGCTGGCCATCTACGCCAAGGTCGCGATCTACATCGCCTCGGCCTTCGCCGTGGTTCTGGGCGGCGGCTGGATGCAGCGGATGAACATCGCCCGCTTCGAGTTCCCGATCCTGATCGTCCTCGCCGCCGTCGGCATGGGCATGATGGTGTCGTCCGGCGATCTCATCTCGCTCTACGTCGGGGTCGAGCTGCACTCCCTCGCCCTCTACATCCTCGCCGCCTACCATCGCGACGACCTCAAGGCGTCGGAAGCCGGCCTGAAGTATTTCGTCCTCGGCGCCCTGTCGTCGGGCCTGCTGCTGTACGGCGCCAGCCTGATCTACGGCTTCGCCGGCTCGATGCGGTTCGAGGACATCGCCGCCTATGCCGCCGCCAACCCGGGCCCGGGCCTGATCTTCGGCCTGGTCTTCCTGATTTGTGGTCTGGCCTTCAAGGTCTCGGCCGCGCCGTTCCACATGTGGACGCCCGACGTCTACGAAGGCGCGCCGACGCCGGTCGTGGCCCTGTTCGCCACGGCGCCCAAGATGGCCGCCATGGTGCTGTTCGCCCGCGCCCTGTCGGAAGGTTTCCTCGGCGCCCACGACCAGTGGGCCCAGGTCCTGATCCTGATCGCCCTGGCCAGCTTCCTGGTCGGCGCCTGGGGCGGTCTGGCCCAGAAGGACGTCCAGCGCCTGCTCGCCTACTCCTCGATCGCCAACATCGGCTACGCCGTCCTCGGCATCGCCGCCGGCACCGAACAGGGGCTGCAGGCCATGGTCATGTTCATGACCCTGTACATGATCGACACCATGGGTTTCTTCGCCATCCTGCTGTCACTCAGCCGGAACGGCCGTCCGATCCGCAAGATCGCCGACCTCGCTGGCCTCAAGAACGACCGTCCGTTGACGGCCCTGGCCATTACCATTCTGTCGCTGTCGGTGTTGGGCATGCCGCCGTTCGCCGGCTTCTGGGGCAAGTACTACGTCTTCGGCGCGGCGGCTTCGGCCGGCTACTGGATGGTCGCAGCCGCGGGCCTTGTGGCCTCGGTCGTGGCCGCCTTCTACTACCTGC
The DNA here is from genome assembly GCF_049897665.1 of Brevundimonas sp. TWP2-3-4b1. Lineage (NCBI taxonomy): Bacteria > Pseudomonadati > Pseudomonadota > Alphaproteobacteria > Caulobacterales > Caulobacteraceae > Brevundimonas > Brevundimonas sp. TWP2-3-4b1. The sequence continues at coordinate 34,395 of NZ_JAFCWQ010000020.1, forward strand.
GCATCATCAAGCTGATGTGGTTCGACGCGGCGCCCGAGGGCACGGCGCCGACCGACAAGGCGCCGGTGGAAGCCCAGTGGATCGGCTGGGCCTGCGCGGCCTTCAGCTTCCCGCTGGTAATCGTCGGCCTGACCTGGCTGGAGCCCCTGACCCGTATCGCAGCCACCGGTTTCGGAGCGGGGTAGGGCGGTGACGCCCGCCATCCACGTCCTCGACGAGATCGATTCCACCAACGCCGAGGCCCGCCGCCGCGCCGAGGCCGGTGAAATCGCGAGCCAGTGGATCGTTGCGCGCCGCCAGTCCGCCGGACGCGGCCGGCGGGGCCGCGCGTGGAACAGCGACACGGGCAACCTGTTCGCCACCCTGCTGACCCTGACGCGAAAGCCGCCCGCCGAGGCCGCTCAGGTCACCTTCGTGGCCGCGCTCGCGGTCGCGGACCTGCTGGACGCCTTCGCCGTTCCGGGCGTGGTCTCGATCAAATGGCCCAACGACGTGCTGATTGCGGGCGCCAAGGCTTCGGGCATCCTGATCGAGTCCGGCGTCCATGCGAACGGCGCCCTGTGGCTGGCCGTCGGCATCGGGGTCAACCTGGCCCATGCGCCAGAGGGGACAGAGCGCCCCGCGACCAGCCTCGCCGCCCATCTGCGCGCCGACATCGCCTATCCGCCCCCGGTCGAAGCCGCTGCCACCGTCCTCGCCGAGGCCTTCGCCGTCTGGCAGGCGCGCTGGGACAGCCTGGGCTTCCAGCCGATTCTCGACGCATGGACAGCGCGCACCGAAGGCCTGGACGGCCCCTGCGTCGCCCGGCTGGGGCATGAGACGGTCGAGGGCCATGCCGAGGGCGTGGCCCCGGACGGCGCCCTTCGTCTGCGCACGTCGGACGGAGCCCTGCGCCTCATCTCGGCGGGTGATGTCTTCTTCGGCGCCGATGCTCACGAGAGGGCCGCCTGATGCTGCTCGCCATCGAACAGGGAAATACCAACACGCTGTTCGCGGTCCATGACGGCGAAAGCTGGATCGCCCAGTGGCGCACGGCGACAGAGGCCAGCCGTACGGCTGACGAATACGCCGTCTGGCTGACGCAGCTTCTGGCCATGCGCAAGATCGACCTGGGGTCGCTGAACGGCTGCATCATCTCCAGCGTCGTGCCGCAGTCGATCTTCAACCTGCGAAACCTCGCGCGCCGCTATCTGTCGGTCGAGCCCCTGGTCATTGGCGACAATGTCGAGCTGGGCATCCCGGTGCGGATCAGGAAGCCGTCGGAGGCCGGCGCCGACCGGCTGGTCAACGCCATCGGCGCGCACCTGGTCTATCCGGGCGACCTGATCGTCATTGACAGCGGCACGGCGACCACCTTCGACGTCATCGCCGCCGACGGGGCGTTCGAGGGCGGGGCCATTGCGCCCGGCATCAATCTTTCCCTGCAGGCCCTGCACGAGGTGGCCGCCATGCTGCCGCGCATCGCCATCCAGAAGCCGGACACGGTCATCGGCAAGGACACGGTGTCCAACATGCAGTCCGGCGTCTTCTGGGGCTATGTCGGCCTCATTGAGGGCATGGTCTCACGCATCAAGGCGGAGTGGGGCAAACCCATGACCGTCATCGGAACCGGAGGCGTCGCCTCCCTGTTCGAGGGGGCGACCCCATCCATCGACCGGTTCGATCCGGACCTGACCATCCGCGGCATGCTCGAAATCTGGCGCCGCAATACCCATCTGACGGACACATGACAAAACAAACCAAGGCTTCGGCCAACGACGAACTCGTCTTCCTGCCGCTAGGCGGCTCTGGCGAGGTCGGTATGAACCTGAACTGCTACGGCTACGGGCCGGAAGACAATCGCCAGTGGATGATCGTCGACGTCGGCGTGACCTTCGGCGACCTGTCGACGCCCGGCGTGGACATCATCGTCCCGGATCCGTCCTTCCTCGAGGGCGAGAACATCCGCGGCATCGTCCTGACCCACGCGCACGAGGATCATATCGGAGCCCTGCCCTGGCTGTGGAGCCGGATGAAGGCGCCTTTGTACGCCACGCCCTTCACCGCCTTCCTGATCCGCGAGAAGCTGCGCGACAACGGCGTCAGGGACGTCAAGATCATCGAAATCCCGATCGGCGGCCACGTCGACCTCGGCCCGTTCCAGGTCGATTTCGTCACCATGACCCACTCGATCGCCGAGCCGAACGGTCTGAAGATCACGACGCCCCTGGGCACGGTCTTCCACACCGGCGACTGGAAGCTGGATCCCGCCCCGGTCATCGGTCAACCGACCGACATCGCCACGATCACGAAGATGGGCGACGACGGCCTGCTGGCCATGGTCTGCGACAGCACCAACGTCTTCGTCGAGGGTGAGGCCGGGTCGGAGACGGAGGCCCAGGACGGCCTGATCGAACTGATCGGCAGCCTCAAGAAGGGCCGCATCGCCGTCGGTTGTTTCGCCTCCAACGTCGCCCGCATGGTCAGCGTCATCAAGGCGGCGGACAAAGCCGGGCGCCGCGTCGCCCTGGCCGGCCGGTCGATGCACCGCATCACCGCCGCCGCCCGCCACGTCGGCCTGTTCAACGACTCGCAGCGCATCCTGACCGAGGATGAGGCCCGTCACTGGCCGGCGGACGAGATCCTGTATCTTTGCACCGGCAGCCAGGGCGAGGATCGCGCCGCCCTGTCGCGCGTCGCCGACGGTTCGCACCCCTTCATCAAACTGGGGCTGGGCGACCACTGCATCTTCTCGTCGCGGGTCATTCCCGGCAACGAGCTGCCGATCGCCAACCTGCAGGACCGGATGGCCGACCGCGGCGTGCGCCTCTACACCGAGAAGGACCACCCCGGCATCCACGTCTCCGGCCACCCGTGCCGCGACGAGATCAAACAGATGTACGCCTGGGCCCGTCCGCGCATCTCGGTGCCGACCCACGGCATGCGCCGCCACCTGATGGAACACGCCGCCTTTGCGCGTGATCTGGGCGTCGAGGAGACGGTGACGCCGCGCAACGGCGACCTCGTTCGTCTGGCGCCCGGCAAGGCCGTGATCATCGACGAGGTGCCGAACGGTCGCCTCTATGTCGACGGCGGCATGGTCGTCACCGAGAAGGGCGAGGCCCTGCGCGAGCGTCGTCACGCCTCGACCAACGGGGTTCTGGTGGTCAGCTTCGCCATGGACAAGCGCGGCAGGATCGTCTCGGACATCGACGTCCGCGCCATCGGTCTGCCGGGCGACGAGGTCACGCCGCTGGGCGATGCCTTGGACGACCTGGCCGAGCGCGTCGAGCAGGTTGTGGGCTCCCTGAAGAACGAGGCTCGCGATGACGACACGGTGGTCGAACAGGCCGTGGCGCGGGTGCTGAAGAAGGCCTCGCAACAGATCTGGGACCGCCGCCCGATCGTCGAGACGGTGATCCTGAGGCTGTGATGATCGGCAGATTGAACCACATCGGCGTTGCAACGCCCTCTATCGAGACCAGCATCGCCCTGTATCGCGACATGCTCGGCGCAGCGTCGGCCGGAGAGCCGTTCGACCTGCCGGCCCAGGGCGTGCGCGTCTGTTTCATCGACCTGCCCAACAGCCAGATTGAGCTGATCGAGCCGCTGGGCGACGACAGCCCGATCCATGGCTTCCTGGCCAAAAACCCCAGGGGCGGGCAGCATCATGTCTGTTTCGAGGTCGAGGACATCCTGATCGCCCGCGATGCCATGCGGGCCAGGGGGGCGACCCTGCTCGGCACTGGCGAACCCCGCATCGGCGCGCACGGCACCCCCATCCTGTTCCTGCACCCGAAGGACATGGGCGGGGTTCTGGTCGAGCTGATGGAAACTCGGAAGGAAGCTCACTGACATGCCCATCGGCCCGATCACCATGTTCGCCATCTACATTGTTGTCTGGTGGGTGGTTCTGTTCACTGTCCTGCCGCTGGGCACGGCCAGCGAGACGCACGAGCCACCGACCGACGGCAGCCAGTGGGGCGCGCCGAAGACGCCGAACCTGAAGCGGAAATTCATCACCACGACCTGGGTGTCGTTCCTGCTGTGGATGTTCGTGATGTGGCTGGTCTTTATCGGCTGGATGCCTCTGCCGGACCTCGCCCCGCCGGTTCGCTGAATCCTCCCTCATCGGGGGAGGAATGCCGCCTAGCTTTCGCCGTGCCGACCCGGTTAAAGCACTGACGTATCCCTGACTCGATTTGGAATCCGCCATGCGCCTGTCGCGCTATTTCCTGCCCACGCTGAAAGAGGCGCCGTCCGACGCCCAGATCGTCTCGCACCAGCTGATGCTGCGCGCCGGAATGATCAAACAGGAGGCCGCCGGCATTTACGCCTGGCTACCGCTGGGTCTGCGCGTCCTCAATCGCATCGAACAGATCGTGCGCGAGGAGCAGGAGCGGGCAGGGGCCGTCGAACTGCTGATGCCGACGCTGCAACTGGCCGACCTGTGGCGCGAGTCGGGCCGCTACGACGCCTACGGGCCGGAGATGCTGCGCATTACGGACCGGCACGAACGCGAGCTGCTGTACGGCCCCACCAACGAGGAGATGATCACCGACATCTTCCGGAGTTTCGTCAAATCTTACAAAGCCCTGCCGCTGAACCTGTTTCACATCCAGTGGAAGTTCCGCGACGAGCGTCGGCCGCGCTTCGGCGTCATGCGGGGCCGCGAGTTCCTGATGAAGGACGCCTACAGCTTCGACATCGACGAGGCCTCCGCCCGCCGGGCCTACAACCGCATGTTCGTGGCCTATCTGAACACCTTCGCCCGCATGGGTCTGAAGGCGGTGCCGATGCGCGCCGACACCGGCCCGATCGGCGGCGACCTGAGCCACGAGTTCATCGTCCTGGCCGACACGGGCGAGAGCCAGGTCTTCTGCGACAAGGCCCTCGTCGAGATGCCGGCTCCAGGTCCCGACGTCGACTGGAACGACCTGCAGGCCATCGTCGACGGGCGAACCTCGCTTTACGCCGCGACCGAGGAAATGCATGACGCCGCCCAGTTCGAGAGCCAGACGGCGGAAGGCGATCGCCTGACCGCGCGCGGCATCGAGGTCGGCCACATCTTCTACTTCGGCTCGAAGTACTCGGCCCCGATGAAGGCGAAGGTCGCTGGGCCGGACGGCGTCGATACCGATGTCCACATGGGCTCCTACGGCGTCGGGGTGTCGCGTCTGCTGGGCGCCATCATCGAGGCCAGCCATGACGACGCGGGGATCATCTGGCCGGACGCCGTGGCCCCGTTCGACGTGGTCGTGATCAACCTGCGCGCCAACGATCCGTCGGTCTGCGAGTCCTGCGAGGCGGCCGTCGAGGCTCTGGAGAAGGCCGGCAAGTCGGTCCTCTATGACGACACCGACGAGCGTCCGGGCGGCAAGTTCGCCACCGCCGACCTGATCGGCATTCCGTGGCAGCTGGTCATCGGTCCCAAGGGCGTGGCCGAGGGCGTGGTCGAGCTGAAGCGCCGGGCGACCAGCGAGAAGTCGACCGTGGCCCTGGACGCCGCTCTGGAGGCCATCGGTTGACGGTCAGCACGACGACCCCTCCGCCCAAACCCGCCGGCGCCTTCTCTGCCTGGGAGATCGGCCTCGCGCTGCGTTACCTGCGCGCCAGGCGCAAGGAGGGCGGCGTCGCGACCATCGCCATCATCTCCTTCATCGGCATCATGCTGGCCGTCGCCGTGCTGATCAGCGTCATGAGCATCATGGCCGGGTTCAGGAATGAACTGCTGGGCCGGATGCTGAGCTTCAACGGCCATATGTACGTCCAGGGCGAGGTCTTGAACGCTTCGAACCGCGACGCCATCGTCGATCGTCTGCGCGGCGTCGAGGGCGTCGTCAGCGTCACGCCCCTGACCGAGTCCCAAGCCATCATCCGGGCTAGCGGCCAGACGACCGGCGCCTTCGTGCGCGGCATCGCCCCCGCCGACCTCGACACCATGAAATACGTCAACGCCAGCCTGTCGGACCAGGCGCGCGCCAGCTTCGGCCAGGGCGCCTACGGCGGCGACAATGTGCTGGTCGGCCAGGCCCTGGCGGATTCGCTGGGCCTGCGGGTCGGCGATCCGATCGAGATCTATTCGCCGACCGGCGCCGACTCGGCATTCGGAAATCTCGGCGGGCTCAACAAGACCTACACTGTCGGCGGGACCTATTCCTCGGGCACGGCCGACTACGACCGCGCGTTCATCTTCATGCCGCTCGAACAGGCCCAGTTGTTCTTCGGCAAGGAGGGACTGTGGGACGTCATCGAGATAAAGGTCGCTGATCCCGACCGCGTCGGCGACTACCTCGCGCCTGTCCGCGAGGCGGCCGGTCCGGGCGGGTTCGTCGTCGACTGGCGTGACAAGCTGGCGGCCTTCTGGGGCGCGCTGAAGGTCGAGCGGGTGGCGATGTCGATCATCCTCGGCCTCGTCGTCGCCATCGCCGCCATGAACATCATTTCCGGCATCGTCATGCTGGTGAAGAACAAGGGCCGCGACATCGCCATCCTGCGCACCATAGGGGCCAGCCCCTCGTCGATCCTGCGCGTCTTCTTCATGGCCGGCGCCACCATCGGCGTGGCCGGAACACTGGCGGGGCTGGCCCTGGGCCTGTTGTTCTGCCTCAACATCGGCGCGATCCAGCATTTCCTGGAGGCGATCACCGGGGTCCAGCTGTTCAACGCCGACGTCTATATGCTCGACGCCATCCCGGCCGAGGTCGATCCGGTCGACGTCATGTGGGTCGCCTTCTGGTCTCTGTTGATGAGTTGCGTCGCCAGCCTGCCGCCGTCGTGGAACGCGTCGCGGATCGATCCTGTGGAGGCCCTGCGCTATGAGTAGCCCGGTCCTCTCCCTGCGCGGGGTGACGCGCACCTATACGACCGGCCAGGGCGACCTGACGGTGCTCAAGGGCGTCGACCTCGACATCTTTCCCGGCGAACTGGTCGGGCTGATCGGCCCGTCGGGGTCTGGCAAGTCGTCCCTGCTGCACGCGGCCGGACTGCTGGAGCGCCCCACCTCTGGTGAGGTCCGCATCGATGGCGAAGACGTCGGGACTCTGGACGAGCGGGCCCGGACCCGGCTGCGTCTGCGCAGCGTCGGCTTCGTCTACCAGTTCCACCACCTGCTGCCGGAGTTCGACGCGCGCGACAATGTCGCCCTGCCGATGCGGATCGCCGGCTATTCTCTGGAACAGGCCCGCGCGCGCGCCGAGGAGGCCCTGGGCGCTCTCGGCCTGTCCGAACGCACCTTGCACCAGCCGGCCCAGATGTCCGGCGGGGAACAGCAGCGCGTCGCCTTGGCCCGCGCCCTGGCCAACAGGCCGCGCCTTTTGCTGGCCGACGAGCCGACGGGCAATCTCGATCCGGCCACCAGCCAGACTGTGTTCGAGGCCTTGCAGAAACTGGTCAAGGAGACCGGCGTCGCCGCCCTGATCGCCACCCACAATATGGAGCTGGCCGGTCACATGGACCGCGTCTTCGCCCTGAAGGACGGCCATCTGGAACAACGCCAGGCCGAGAGCCGGGAATACTGACGCAGGCGCAAGGCCACGCTTCACCTGACGGGGTTCACGTCCTAGAACGGCGCCATGAACACCGAAGACGTCCTGAACGAGTTCCGCGCCGCGGGCGCCCTGCGCGAGGGACATTTCGTCCTCTCGTCGGGGCTGCACAGCCCGGTCTTCCTGCAGAAGAATCTGGTCTTCATGGACGGCGCCCGTTGCGAGCGGCTGTGCAAGACCCTGGCCGAGAAGATCGTCGCCACCGTCGGGCCGGTCGATGTCGCCATCTCTCCGGCCGTCGGCGGCATCATTCCCGGCTATGAGACGGCGAAACACCTGAATGTCCGCTCCATGTATGTCGAGCGCGAGGGCGGGGCCTTCAAGCTGCGTCGCGGCTTCCACGTCGAGCCGGGCGAGAAGGTCGTCATGGTCGAGGACATCGTCACCACGGGCCTGTCGAGCCGCGAATGCATCGCGGCCATCCAGGCCGCCGGCGGCACGGTGGTGGCCGCCGCCTGCATCGTCGATCGCTCCGGCGGGCGGGCCGCTGTCGGCGTGCCGCTGGTGGCCCTGGCGACGCTGGACGTGCCCGCCTGGCCCGCCGACGCCCTGCCGCCTGAACTGGCGGCGATCCCGGTCGAGGATCCGGGCAGCCGGCGGCTGTCCAAGTGATTTCAAAACTTCCAGCGGGGGTCAGTGTGAGAGAAAAGGTTCGCCTCGGCGTCAACATCGACCATGTCGCGACGGTCCGGAACGCGCGCGGCGGCGTCCATCCCGATCCCGTGCGCGCGGCCCAGGAGGCCATCGGCGCCGGAGCGGACGGCATCACCGCCCACCTGCGTGAGGATCGCCGCCACATCGGCGACGCCGATGTCGAACGCCTGACCGCCCTGTGCTCGGAGGCCGGCAAACCGCTGAACTTCGAGATGGCTGTGACCGACGAGATGCTGGCCATCGCCCTGCGTCACCGGCCCCACGCCGCCTGTCTGGTGCCCGAGCGGCGCGAGGAGGTCACCACCGAAGGCGGTCTGGCCGTGGCCGGACACGAGGCGACCATGGCACCCGTGGTGCAGGCGCTGAGCGACGCCGGCATCCGCGTCAGCCTGTTCATCGATCCCTCGGCCGAACAGGTCGAGGCCGCCGCCGCCGTCGGAGCCCAGGTCGTGGAGTTCCACACCGGCCGCTATTGCCACCTGCCGGTCGGACAGCGCGGCGTGGAGTTCGATCGCCTCGCCGCCGCCTGCGCCCAGGCCGATATCCTCGGGCTGGAGGTCCACGCCGGTCACGGACTGGACTACGAGACCGCCGCCGAGGTCCTGGCCATCCCCGAGATCCGCGAGCTCAACATCGGCCATTTCCTGATCGGGGAGGCGGTGTTCGTCGGCCTCGCCGCCGCCATCCGCCGCATGCGCGGGGCGATGGAGGCCGTCCGGACCGGCGCAGGGACGTGATCATCGGCGTCGGAGCCGACCTGACCGACATCCGGCGCATCCAGGCGTCGATCGACCGCTTCGGCGACCGCTTCAAGACCCGCTGCTTCACCGGGATCGAACGCGCCCGCTCCGAACGCAAGCCCGACGTCGCCTGGAGCTACGCCAAACGGTTTGCGGCCAAGGAGGCCTGCGCCAAGGCCCTGGGCACCGGCATGCGCCGCGACGTCTACTGGAAGGACGTGGGTGTGGTGAACCTGGGCTCGGGCCAGCCGACATTGGCCCTGACCGGCCCGGCGGCGGAGCACCTGAAGCGGCTGACGCCTGCAGGCCACACCCCGCACATTCATCTGACGCTTTCCGACGAACACCCCTATGCACTCGCCTTCGTGGTGATCGAAGCCTTGCCCACGGCGTAATCGGGCTATACCCGTGCGCGGATACGAGCCGCGTTCGGCGGCCAGGGATCGAGCTTTCACACGATGAGCGACAACAAGCCCGAAGACGGCGAAAAGCCCGTGGTCGACACGACGGACGCGGAATCGTCCTCCGTGGTCAGCCAGGACGTCTCGCCTGACGATGTGGACCTGACCCCGAGCGAGCCGGATGCCGTGACGCCCGAGGCGGAGTTCGCCGCCTCCGAGAGCGATCACACGGTCACCCCGGACCCCGTCGTGACCCCCGACACGCATCGTCCGATCTGGAGCGACGCCGGCGACGCCCCCTTCGACGACAAGAAGGAAAAGATCCCCGGCCCCGCCCAGGTCCGCGTCAAGGACGACGAGAACGACGACGATGGCGGATCGGCCGGTTCTGAGGCGATGGAGATCGTCAAGACGGTCGTCGTGGCCTTGGCCATCGCCTTCGTCCTGCGCGTCCTGCTGTTCCAGCCCTTCACCATCCCGTCGGCCTCGATGGAGCCCAACCTCTACGAGGGCGACTACATCGTCGTGTCCAAATGGGCCTACGGCTATTCCAAATTCTCGTCGGGCCTGCCGATCAACCTGCCGTTGGGCGACGATCGGGTGTTCGGTCGCGCGCCGGCGCGAGGCGACATCGTCGTGTTCAAACTGCCGCGCGACGACAAGACCGACTACATCAAGCGGGTCATCGGCCTGCCGGGCGACCAGATCCAGATGATCGCCAACAGGCTGCATATCAACGGCCAGCCGGTTCAGGACGTGGTCGTCAGCCAGGGCGAGGTCAATGACATCTTCGGCCCGCGTCCGGTCACCCAGGTGCGCGAGACCCTGCCGGGCGGCAAGACCATCACCATCCAGGACTTCGGCCCCGGCGGCGATCTGGACGACACCCCGGTCTATGAAGTTCCGGCCGGCTACTATTTCATGATGGGCGACAACCGCGACAACTCGATCGACAGCCGCGTCCAGGAATCGGCCGGCGTCGGCCTGGTTCCCGACGAGAACCTCGTCGGCAAGGCCGAGATCATCATGTTCTCGTGGGAGCCCGGGGCTTCGCTGTTCAATCCGGTCAGCTGGTTCGCCAATGTCCGGCCCAGCCGCTTCTTCCGCGTCCTCGACTGATGGCCAATGCCCGCGCCGAAGCAGTGGCCGCCCTGGTCGACCGCATCGGCCACGCGTTCCGCGACCCCGCCCTTCTGGAGCGGGCGCTGACCCATTCCAGCGTTGGGGAGGGGGCCGACAAGGCCGCCGGAAAGCCTGCGCGCCACAACGAACGGCTCGAGTTCCTCGGCGACCGCGTCCTGGGCCTGCTGGTCGCCCAGCGGCTGCACACCGATTTTCCTGCGGCGGACGAGGGTGAGCTGTCCTCGCGCCTGCACGCCCTGGTCGACAAGCATGCGTGCGGCCGCGTCGGCGAACGTCTCGGCATCGGCGAGGCCCTGCGTCTCTCGCCCGGAGAGACCAAGACCGGCGGTCGTCGCAAGGAGGGGGTCGTCGCCGACGCCGTCGAGGCCCTGCTGGCCGCCGTCTTCCTCGACGCAGGCCTGGACGCCGCCCGCGCCATGTTTGACCGCGTCTGGGCCGAAGAACTGGCCACGCCGGCGCCGCGCGCCCTGAACAATCCCAAGTCCGCCCTGCAGGAATGGTCGCAAGGCCAGGGTCGCCCCCTGCCGACCTATCGCGTCGTGGGCCAGACCGGCTCCGACCATGCCCCGACCTTCACGGTCGAGGTTTCCATCGAAGGGGTCGAACCCTTGACCGCTCCTGGACGTTCGCGTCAGGACGCGGAAAAAGCGGCCGCCATGGCCATGCTCCAACGTGAAGGCGTGATTTGACTGATACCAACCCCCAGCACCGCGCGGGCTTTGCAGCCATCATCGGCGCGCCGAACGCCGGCAAGTCGACGCTGGTGAACCGGCTGACGGGATCCAAGGTCTCCATCGTCACCCAGAAGGTCCAGACGACGCGTTTTCCCGTGCGCGGCATCGCCATCGAGGGCGACGCCCAGATCGTGCTGGTCGACACCCCGGGCATCTTCACCCCGCGGCGCCGGCTGGAGCGGGCCATGGTCGCCTCGGCCTGGGGCGGAGCCCAGGACGCTGACGTCGTCGTCCACCTGATCGACGCGGCCTCCCACATCGCCTCGGAAGGCAAGGACGGCACGGGCGCGGACCGCAAGTCGGCGGAGGACACCGAGACCATCATCGCCAACCTGAAGGCCACGGGGACCAAGGTCATTCTGGTGCTCAACAAGATCGATGGCATGCGCCGCGACACCCTGCTGGCCCTGTCGCACAGCCTGTTCGAGACCGGCGTCTATTCGGAGGTCTATATGATCTCGGCTCTTTCGGGCGACGGCGTCGACGACCTGAAACAGCGTCTGGCGCGCGATATGCCGCTGGGCCACTGGCTCTATCCCGAAGACCAGTCCGCCGACGTGCCGATCCGCGTCCTCGCCGCCGAGATCACGCGCGAGAAGGTCTATCTGCGCGTCCATGAGGAGCTGCCCTATTCGGCCGCCGTGGAGACGACGGCCTTCGACGAGAAAGCCGACGGCTCGGCCCGCATCGAACAGACCATCTATGTCGAGCGCGAGAGCCAGCGCCCCATCATCCTCGGCAAGGGCGGCCAGACCCTGAAATGGATCGGCCAGAAGTCGCGCGAGGAACTGACGGAGTTGCTGGACCGTCCGGTCCACCTGTTCATCACCGTCAAGGTCGATCCGAAGTGGCAGGACAGCCGCGCGCTCTACGCCCAGTTCGGCCTCGACTTCAACGCGTAGTCGACCACCGCATCCGTCGCTCACCCATGCTCTTCCGTCATCCTCGGGTTCGCTGCGCTCCAGAGATGACGGAAAAGAGTGGGGGATGACGGAAATGGGATCGGTCCGTGGGATGACGAATCCCGAAAACTGACTAACCAAGCCCGATGTTTCACGTTCCGCGTACCGCCGGGAACCATCCCCGGCTCTTCCTCGGCCTGATCGCCGCCGTCGTCCTGATAGGCGGCGCCGGTCTTGCCGCCGTCCTGACCTCGCAGCCGCCGCCGACGGCCTCGTCGCGTCTCGCGCCCCTGCCGCCGCGCCCGCCGGTCGAGGTCGTCGAGGCCCTGCCGCAACTGACCGCCCGCCTGCAACGCGAGGCCGACGCCGGCCGGTTCATGGGCGCCGTCCTGGTCGCACGCGGCGACGAGATCCTGTTCCGCCAGGCTTACGGAACCGCCGACGTCGCCACCGGGGCGCCGCTTCGGGTCGGTTCGCGCTTCCGCCTCGCCTCGATCTCGAAACAGTTCACGGCCGCCGCCATCCTGAAGCTGCAGGACGAGGGCAGGCTGACCATCGGCGATCCGGTCTGCCAATGGATCCAGCCGTGCCCCGCCGCCTGGGCGCCGCTTAAGATCCATCACCTGATCTCGCATACCTCCGGCATTCCCGACCTGATGGCCCGCCCCGGCTGGGGCAATCGCCGCACCACCCCCGCGACGCTTGACGAACTGACCGAGGACTCCAGACTGTTCCGGCTGTCGTTCGAGCCGGGAACCAAGGTCCGGTATAACAACGCCGGCTTCAACCTGGCCGCCGCCATCGTCGAGAAGGCCAGCGGCCAGCACTTCCCCGACTATCTACGCACAGCTTTCTTCGAGCCGCTCGGCATGACCGACACCGGCTTCGACGACGATACGGACCTCGGCATCGTCACCGGCCACGCGACCTTCCCCGAGGGGCTGACGGCCCAGCGCAATCCGAACGTCTCGATCGTGGCCGGCGCCGGCGCCCTCTATTCGACCCTGGACGATCAGCTGGTGTGGGAACAGGCCCTGCACGGCGGTCATGTCCTGAGCCCATACAGCTACGCCCAGATGATCATGGACCATTCTCCCGCCGACCAGCCGAACGAGCGGGGCGGGCGGCCCCATCGCGCCTGGGGCTACGGCCTGATGGCCAACCGGCTGGGCGCGCGGGTCACCCCCGCCTTCCAGGATTGGGAAATCTACCATACCGGCAGCTGGTCGGGCTTCCGCAACATCGAGGTCTGGCAGCCGGACAAGCGGATCGCCGTGATCGTGCTGTCGAACAACTATCATCAGCAGCAACAGGTCCTGCTGATCTCGCAACAGGCCATGGCAGAGGTCCTCGGCCATGCGTTCCCGACCGCATTGGCGGACTAGCCGCCAGAGCCGCCCGTTCGCATCTCAGCGCCGGAAGGGGAACAGCGCCCGCAGCTTCGGGTCCCGGAGCCACAGCCCACCCCACATGAGGAGACCGAGATACAGGCTGAACAGCTGGTGGGTGAACAAGGGATTGTCGATCCGTACCTGGGTCGCCATCGCTCCGCCGAGCAGGCCGGTCATCATGACGGCGCCCAGCACGCTGGTGCGCGGATAGAGGTAGAGGGCGAGGAAGCCGAGCTCCATCAGACCGATCGGCAGAACCCACTCGGGCGACCAGCCAAGATCGACCAGGGTCTGGGCCGCGATCGGCATGCCCATGAATTTCGGAGTGATCGAGGCGCCCAGCATGAACAGGGCGAACAGGCCGGTCAGGACGCGACCGGACCAGACCTTCGGCGAGGCCTTCACGACTGGGCCGCAGGCGTGGTGTTGATCATCCACGGCACGCCGAACCTGTCGGTGAAGCCGCCGAAGCCGGGCGACCAGGGGCTCTCGGCAAACGGCATGCGGACCTCGCCGCCCTGCGACAGGCCCTCGAAGATGCGGCGAGCGTCCTCGACCTTGTCGAAATGCAGGGTGACGTCGAAGCCGTCCTTTGGCTTGTGCATGTCCGGCGCAAAGTCCGGGTGCATGTCGGAGCCCATGATCGCCTGGTCGCCGACCTGCAGCCAGCAGTGCATCAGCCAGTCGCGGATCTGCGGCGGCGTCGGCATGCCGGGGAAACCCTCGCCATAGGGGATGGCGGCCGTGATCTCGCCGCCCAGAGCGCCGGCGTAAAAATCGAAGGCTTCGCGGCAGGTGCCGGGGAAGCTCAGACTGGTCACGATCTTCATTCTGCTCACCTTCAGTCGGGGTTGGCGGCCAGCCAGGCTTCCAGCCGGTCGGCGGTGGAGGTCCAGCCATGTTTGTGGCCGGTCAGGCTCTGTTCGGACTTCAGGCCCTCGTGGGTGAAGTCCATGTGTGTCCGGCCGTCCGCCGTTTCGGCGAAGCGGACGGTGACCAGGGTGTCGACGGGCGGACCGTCCTCGTGACTTTCGTCCCACCTGAAGGTGAAGACGATCCGTTCGGGGGCGACGATCTCGCGATAGACCCCGCCCTGCCACAGGTCCTCGCCGGTCGTCGGCGAGCGCAGGCAGATGCGCCACTCGCCACCGACCCGGAAGTCGACTGTGGCGCTGACGGCCGGCCATTCGACCGGCCCCATCCACAGCACCAGGATCTCCGGGTTGGACCAGGCGCGCCAGACGAGGTCGCGCGGCGCATCGAAAACGCGCTGCAGGTTCAGGGTCGGACGGGCGGGTGTCTCGGCGACGAGGGGGCTCATCGGATCAGAACGTCTTCACGATTTCGGCCAGCTGGTCGGCGACGGTGCCCCAGCCCTCGTGGAAGCCCATCTGCTCGTGCTGCTTCATCGCGTCTTCGTTCCAGTGGCTGGCGACGGCCGTGTATTTCGTCTTGCCGTCACCGGTCGGCTCCATGTCGACGCGGGCGACCATGAAGGGCTGGCCGGCCGGTTTCCACCCGGAGGTGAAGGCGTCGGTGGTGATGATGCGGCGGTTGGGTACGACCTCGAGGGAAGACGCCGCTGTTCGGGAACACCTCGCCGTCCGGCCCGTGCATGGTGAAGTTGAAGCGGCCGCCGACGCGGGCCTCGATGATCGGATCGACGATCTTCCAGGGCTTGGGCGCGAACCACTGGGCCAGGATCGCGGGGTCCGTATAGGCCCTGAAGACCTTCTCCGGCGACGCATCGATAATGCGTTCCAGCGTCAGGTCGAAGGCGTGTGCTGCGCCGTCGGTGTCGCAGGGATTGGTCTCAGCTTCTATTGCCATCGTCGTTTCCTTTCTGAATCTTGCGCAGATAATCTTCCAGACGGTCGAAGCTCTGGTCCCAGTAGCGGCGGTAGTGTTCCAGCCACTCGGCCATGCCCTTCAGGCCCATCGGCTCCAGTCGGGCGGGGCGCCACTGGGCCTCCTTGCCGCGAGAGATCAGACCAGCCTTCTCGAGCACCTTCAGATGCTTGGAAACGGCCGGCAGGCTCATGTCGAACGGTTCCGCCAGGTCGCCGACCGAACACTCGCCCTCGGTCAGCCTGGCCAGGATGGCCCGACGCGTCGGGTCGGCCAGGGCGGCGAACTTGGCGGAGAGGGGATCGGTCTGCATGACGGGTTTCGTGTTGAACTGATCGGTTAAATGCTCTGTCTGGATCGGGTTGTCAACCTTTCGGTTAAATGCGGTTCCTCTTCTTTCGTCATCCTCCGGCAAGTCGCCGCTTGGCGGCGCAGACCGGGGGACGCAGCGGCGCCGAAGGCGATCTGTTCACGCTCGATGTCAGAAGCAGGCGTGTGCGCGGCAGGTTCGCGCTCCCGCGCGCCACTGTGTCCCCCGGTCTCCGCTGCGCTTCGCCGGAGGATGACGAAAGAAGGGGAGGAACAGGCTCAATCGCCGTCCGTTCTCCCGACCAAGCCCGGAGATCACCATGCGCGCCGTCGTCCTGAACTGCACCCTCAAGCCTTCGCCCGGCGTCTCCAACACCGAGGCGCTTGCCAAGGTCGTCATCGCCGGGCTGGAGAAGGCCGGGGCCGACGTCGAAATGATCCGACTGGTCGATCTCGACATCAAGCCCGGCTTCACCGCCGACGAGGGCGGTGGCGACCAATGGCCGGGCGTCGACAGGAAGCTGAAGGCCGCCGACATCGTTGTGTTCGCCACCCCGACCTGGCTCGGTCAGATGTCCAGCGTCGCCCTGCGCGCGCTCGAACGTATGGACGCCTGGTTCGGCGAGACCGACGACACCGGCCGCCCCGTCGCCTTCGGCAAGGTTGCGGGCATCGTCATCACCGGCAACGAGGACGGCGCCCACCATATCGTGGCGACGATCTCGCAAGGCTTGATCGACATGGGCTTCACCATCCCGGCGCAGAGCTGGACCTATTGGCACCTCGGCCCGGGCCCCGGCCCGGACTATGTCGAGACCGATCAGGGCCACGATTATTCTGATCGCGTCGGCCGCAACGCCGCCCGCAACCTGATCGCCCTGTCGAAGGTTCTGAAGCCGGACACCTATCCGGTTCCGGAAAGCGGCGAGTAAGACTAGGGTTCGCGCTTCACCATTGGGAGGCGTCGATGTTTGCAGCGCTCATGCTGGCTCTGGCGGTCCAGACCACGCCCGACCCAGCCAAGGCCGAGGTCGCCGCCGTCCTCGACCAGTTGAACGTCGCCTCGGCCGCCGCCGACGCCGACGCCTATTTCGCCCTCTATACGGCCGACGCCCGCTTCGTCGGCACCGACGCCGGCGAGCACTGGACCATCGCGGAGTTGCGCGCCTACGCCACCCCCTATTTCAATGAGGGCAACGGCTGGTCCTATCCGGCCACCGAACGGACCATCACCATCGCCCCGATCGAGTGCCGCTGCATCGCCTGGTTTGAGGAACAGCTGACCAACGACAGCTACGGCCGTACACGCGGCTCCGGCGTGATGCGACTGACCGCCGACGGCTGGAAGATCGAACAGTACGTGCTCAGCCTCGCCATTCCCAACGACCTGGCCAGCCCCATCGCCCGCATCATCAAGACCTACGAAGCGGCCGGGGAAGACCCGGCGCCCTGATGGAATTCCACGAAGAGGCCTTCGTCCTGTCGGCGCGGGCCCATGGCGACACCGGCGTGGTCGCCGACCTGCTGACCGAGACCCATGGCCGCCACTCGGCCTATGTCGCCGGCGGGGCGTCGCGGCGCATGAAGCCCTTCCTCCAGCCCGGCGCCCGGGTCATCGCCGACTATCGCGCCCGGACCAGCGACCACCTCGGCTCGGCGCGTCTGGAGCCGGTGGGGGAGGGGCCCAGCGCCCTGTTCGACGACGGCCTGGCCCTGACCGGCCTCGCCGCCGCCGCCGCCGTGGCCCAAGGCGCCCTGCCGGAACGCGAGCCCCACCCCGGCGCCTTCCTGGCCTTCGAGGCCCTGATGGCGGCGTTCCAGATCCCGGCCGTCTGGCCCGCCATCTTCGTGCGTTTCGAGGCCGGTCTGCTGGAGGATCTCGGCTTCGGCCTGGACCTGTCGCGCTGCGCTGTCACCGGATCAATGGATGATCTCTTGTGGGTAAGCCCCCGCACCGGCCGCGCCGTGTCCCGCGAGGCTGGTGCGCCCTATGCCGACAAGCTGCTGAAACTGCCGCCCTTCATGCTGGGCGCCCAGGCGGGCCTGTCGGAAGGCGATGTCCGCGCCGGCCTCGATCTGACCGGCCATTTCCTCGAACAGTTCGTCTTCCACCCCCAGAACAGGCCGATCCCGGCGGCCCGCGTCTGGCTGGTCGACAAGCTGGCGGAGCAGGGGCGGTTGTAGCGCACACTGTCTCCTCCCTGTCGCGCAGCGATGGGGAGGTGGCAGCGAGCTCTTCGCGAGCTGGCGGAGGGGGCGACACGGTCCCGACGATGGGAAGCCCGACCTTCAACGCCGCCTCGCCCCCTCCGTCACGGCGCTGAAGAAGCGCCGCGCCACCTCCCCATTCGCCAAGAGGCGAACAGGGAGGAGACTCGCTCTGCTTGCCTCCCAACCGCCCGCCTCCTAATCCATAACGACACGGAGACCGCCCGCATGACGCCCATCCTCGAACAGCTCGAAACCCGCCGCGAAGCCGCGCGTCAGGGGGGCGGCCCTGCCCGCATCGCCTCGCAGCACGCCAAGGGCAAGCTGACGGCCCGCGAGCGGATCGAGGTCCTGCTGGACGAGGGCTCCTTCGAAGAGACCGACATGTTCGTCGAGCACCGCTCGCACGACTTCGGCATGGAAACCCAGCGCGTCCCCGGCGACGGCGTGGTCACCGGACGCGGCACGATCGGCGGTCGTCTGGTCTATGTCTTCTCCAAGGATTTCACGGTCTTCGGCGGCTCTCTGAGCGGCGCGCATGCGGCTAAGATCGTCAAGCTCCAGACCATGGCCCTGACCAATGGCGCGCCCATCATCGGCCTGTTCGACGCCGGCGGAGCCCGCATCCAGGAGGGGGTCGAGAGCCTCGCCGGCTATGCCGACATCTTCCTCCAGAACACGCTTGCCAGTGGCGTCATCCCCCAGATCAGCGTCATCATGGGCCCCTGCGCCGGCGGCGACGTCTATTCCCCCGCCATCACCGACTTCATCTTCATGGTGAAGGACACCTCCTACATGTACGTGACCGGCCCCGACGTGGTGAAGACCGTCACCAACGAGGTCGTGACGCATGAGGACCTCGGCGGCGCCCGCGTGCATTCGCAGAAGTCCGGCGTCGCCGACGGCGCTTTCGAGAACGATCTGGAGGCCCTCAGCGAGGTCCGCCGCCTGATCGGCTTTTTGCCTTTGTCGAACCGCGAGAAGCCCCCGGTCCGCGACAGCTACGACGACCCCGACCGCGACGAGGCTTCGCTCGATACCCTGGTCCCGGCCAATCCGAACCAGCCCTATGACATCAAGGAGCTGATCCTGAAGACGGTCGACGAGGCCGAATTCTTCGAGATCGGCGCCGACTTCGCCAGGAACATCGTCTGCGGCTTCGGCCGGCTGGACGGCCAGCCGATCGGCATCGTCGCCAACCAGCCCCAGGTCCTGGCCGGCGTCCTCGACATCGACAGTTCGCGCAAGGCCGCCCGGTTCGTGCGCTTCTGCGACGCCTTTTCCATCCCTCTGGTCACCTTCGTCGACGTGCCCGGCTTCATGCCCGGCACGCGCCAGGAGTACGGCGGCCTGATCAAGCACGGCGCCAAGCTGCTGTTCGCCTATGCCGAGGCCACCGTGCCCAAGCTGACCGTGATCACGCGCAAGGCCTATGGCGGCGCCTATGACGTGATGAGCTCCAAACACCTGCGCGGCGACGTCAACTACGCCTGGCCCTCGGCCGAGATCGCCGTCATGGGCGCCAAGGGCGCGGTCGAGATCATCTTCCGCAAGGAAGCCGGCGACCCGGAGGCCCTGGCGGCGCGGGAGGCCGAGTACAAGGCCCGCTTCGCCAACCCGTTCGTGGCGGCGGGCCTAGGATACATCGACGACGTGATCATGCCGCACGGCACGCGCCGGCGGCTGATCCGGGCCCTACGGACGTTGAAGAACAAACAGCAGACGAACCCGTGGAAGAAGCACGATAATATTCCGCTGTGATTCGGGGATTCCACGATGGCTCGTCGCCCTCCACCTTCCGTCAGAGCGGCGCATCTCTCAACTGAGCAGATGGTCAAGGGCGTCGAACGGCTCAACCGCCGCGTCCTCGATCTCGAGGCGTTTGATCCGACATCCGTGTCAAAGCGCTGGGCCCCTGAAACGAAAGCTCTTGAAGCTGCAATCGACGAAGCGCTTCAACGCACATTCGGAGCGGATACGGTGGAGTATGTCCGATACCACCAGGCCGGTTCGCTGGATCGAGGACCTGTATTTATGGGCGGTGGAGAAACTCCTCCGTCAAAAGTCCATGAATACCTCAGCGCCGGAAAAGAGAACGCGCTGGCGATAATCCGTCAGGCTATTCGCGGGCTTCAGGAGGAGATCGGAGACAGTGCGCCGCCGCTGGAGACAAAATCAGCTGTAATTCCAGCAGCGAAGCAGTTTTCCCAACGTGTATTTGTTGCGCACGGCCATGATAACGAAGCAAAGGAGGCTGTTGCTCGCTTCTTGGAATGTTTGGGATTTGAAGCGGTTGTCCTGCACGAGAAGGCCAACCAAGGGCGCACGGTTATTGAGAAGGTTGAAGCCTATTCAGACGTCGATTTCGCCGTTGTCCTTCTTACTCCCGATGATTTGGGGAAAGCGAAGAATGACACCGAGTTGGAAGCCCGCGCGCGACAAAATGTATTGCTGGAACTGGGCTTCTTCATTGGGAAGCTCGGGCGATCAAACGTGTGTGCATTGCGCCGTGGTCAAATAGAGTTTCCTTCAGACTTCGCTGGTGTCGTCTGGAGTGAGTTCGACGTGGCTGGCGCATGGAAGACGGCTCTGGGTCGTGAGTTGCAGGCGGCAGGGCATACGATCGATTGGAACCGCATCATGGCGGGATAGGGTGACCAACCTCCTCTTCCTCTGCGCCCGCAACCATCCCGGATAGCGCCTGCGGCGCTTCCGGGATGACAAGGCAACGCGCCGCTCTTCTTGTCATCCCGGCCGTAGCGAAGCGAAGAGCCGGGACGGCACGCTCTCCCACCCCCTGACCCCTCCTGGACAGCCCGCTTGGGCTGAGCCGGGAGACGGGTGGCGGCGGCACGGGTGGATGACGCCTGGCTGCGGCGTTCAGGGCAAATCCCAACCTCCTGTGGCCGCAGGCTGTCGCCCGGCTCAGCCTAAGCGGGCTGTCCGGGCGTGGCTGGAAACATGGGGTCTGGTCCGTCCCCGATCTCCGCTTAGCTCCGTCGGGGATGACAAAAGAGCGATCTCCGCTTCGCTTCGTCGGGGATGACAAGGCCTTCACACAATCTTGACGCGTATGGTTGCGCGCGACAAAGTGGCGGCGCGATGGGAAAGGTCGACCACCACTACTGGGTCTATATCGTCGCCAGCGGACCGTGCGGCTGGCTCTATGTTGGCATGACCAACGATCTCGTCCGGCGGATCGGCGAGCACAGGCACGGGCAGATCGACGGCTACAGCCGCGAGCGAAAGACAGATCTGCTGATCTGGTACGAGCATCACCGATACGTCGATCAGGCGATCCTGCGGGAGAAACGCATCAAGCGCTGGTTGCGACCGTGGAAATTCGCCCTGGTCGAGGAAACCAATCCGCACTGGACCGACCTGTATCCGGCCTTGCTGACAGGCGACCACTCATGACCAATTCCCTCTTCATCTGCTCCCGCAACCGCCTCCGCTCGCCGACGGCCGAGCAGGTGTTCGCCGGTTGACCGTGGGGCTGTTCCTGCGGCGCTGATTTCAAAACCTGGGTCCCCGCCTTCGCGGGGATGCACGGAATTGGTGCGATACCCATCAACGGATCGTCCGAATCCGCGTTTGAAATCAACGGCCGGCTCTAATGAGAGGCGTTTTACCCATCACCCCCCGAAACGCCCCCATACTGATCCGTTTCGTGAGGGTGGAGCGGATGGGGCGCGACGCAGGGGAGGTTATCCGAACGGTTCGAACGCTTCGGACGCATCGGACGGTGTTTTGGAGTCCGGCGCCGACGTGCCTGATCCAGACTCAACGGACGATTCAGACTCCATTTTCGGAGTCTGGACGCCAGCCTCAGCCCAGCCGGTTCAGCCCGTGTCGTCCCGGGAGGCCGAGGCCCGCCAGCCGGAGCTGGCGGGGAGCCAGGAGGCTACTCCGCCGCCGTCTTCGCGGCAGGAGCCTTCTTCGGCGCGGCCTTTTTGGCAGCCGGTTTCTTCGCCGCCGGCTTCTTGGCCGCGGCCTTGGGCGCCGCCTTCTTGGCCGGGGCCTTCTTGGGCTTGGGCGCGACCAGGGCGCGGGCGGCCAGCAGGGGCACGGCGACCTCCATGGTCATGTCCTCGGGCGCCGTGCCCTTGGGCAGGGTGGCGTTGATCTTGCCCGACTTCACATACGGCCCGAAGCGGCCTGCCATGACGTGCACCGGCTCGCCCGTCTCGGGGTGGGCGCCCAGGTCCTTCAGCGGCGCTGTGGCGGCGCCCCGGCCCTTGAACCCGCCGGCCCGCTTCTCGGCCAGCAGGACCACGGCGCGGTTCAGGCCGATCTCGAACACCTCGTCGATGTCCGCGACATTGGCATAGGTGCCGGCGTGCAGGATGAAGGGGCCATAGCGACCCAGGCCCGCCGTGATCGGCTTGCCGTCCTCGGGGTGGTCGCCCACCTCGCGCGGGAGGCCCAGCAGGCGCAGGGCCTGCTCCAGCGTCAGCGACGCCGGGCTCCAGCCCTTGGGCAGGGAGGAGCGTTTGGGCTTCTCCTCGTCCGGTACGGCGGTTTCGACATAGGGGCCGAAGCGGCCGATCTTCAGCTGCACCGGCAGGCCGGTGACCGGATCGACGCCCAGTTCCCGGTCGCCGCCCTCGGCGCCGCCGTCAGCGGCATCCGGGGCCGCCACCGGCCGGGTGAATTTGCAGTCGGGATAGCGAGAGCAGCCGACGAAGGCGCCGAAGCGGCTGGTCTTCAAACTCAGCTGGCCCTGCTTGCACAGGGGGCATTCGCGCGGGTCCGAACCGTCTTCCTTCATCGGGAAGATATGGGCGCCCAGGCTTTCGTTCAGGGCGTCCAGGATGGCCGTGGTGCGCAGTTCGCCCGCCGCCTGGGTCGCGACATGGAAGTCGCTCCAGAACTCGCGCAGCAGCACCTTCCAGTTCAGCTCGCCGGCCGAAACCTCGTCCAGCCGGGTCTCCAGCGCCGCGGTGAAATCGTATTCCACCCATTTGCGGAAGAACTGCTCGAGGAAGGCCGTGACCAGCCGTCCCTTGTCCTCGGGATAGAAGCGGTTCTTGTCCATGCGGACGTATTCGCGGTCGCGCAGGGTCGTCAGGATCGAGGCATAGGTCGAGGGTCGCCCGATGCCGAGCTCTTCCAGCTTCTTGACCAGGGTGGCTTCCGAGAAGCGAGGCGGCGGCTCGGTGAAATGCTGTTCGGTGCGGATCGCCTCGACCTTCGCCTTCGCGCCTTCCTTGAGCGCGGGCAGGCGAGCGGTGTCGTCGTCCTCCTCGCTCTCGGCGCCCTTCTGCTTCTCGTCGCGGCCTTCCTCGTAGACGGCCAGGAAGCCGTCGAAGGTCACGACCTGGCCGGTGGCGCGCAGGCCCGTCTGGCCGTCGGGCGTCTCGACCTCGACCGTGGTCCGGTCCAGACGCGCGGCCTCCATCTGGGAGGCGACCATCCGCTTCCAGAGCAGTTCGTAGAGCCGCTGCAGGTCGCTCTCGAGCCGCAGGCTGTCGGGGCGGCGGGCGATATTGGTCGGGCGGATCGCCTCGTGCGCCTCCTGGGCGTTCTTGGCCTTGGTCTTGTAGTAGCGGGCCTCGGCCGGGACGAAGGCGGGGCCGAAGGTCTCGCTGATGACTTCGCGCGCCTGGGCGATGCCCTCGGGCGTCGTCTGGACGCCGTCGGTCCGCATATAGGTGATCAGGCCGCCGGTCTCATCGACGCCCTCGTACAGCTTCTGGGCCGCGCGCATGGTGCGCTGGGCGTCGAAGCCGAGCTTGCGCGACGCCTCCTGCTGCAGGGTCGAGGTGGTGAAGGGCGGGGAGGGGAAGCGGCGGACCGGCTTCTTCTCGATCGACCTGATGGTGAACTCGCCGGCCTTGATCGCGTCGCGGGCGGCGAACGCAACAGACTCAGAGGGGATGTCCAGACGCTGGATCCGCTTGCCCTCGTGCTTGACCAGACGCGTGGTGAAGGGCGGGCTGTCGGCGGCCAGGTCGGCCTCGATCGACCAGTATTCCTGGGCCTTGAACCGCTCGATCTCCATCTCGCGGTCGACGACGATGCGCAGGGCGACCGACTGCACCCGTCCGGCCGAACGGGCGCCCGGAAGCTTGCGCCACAGGACCGGCGACAGGGTGAAGCCGACCAGATAGTCCAGCGCGCGGCGGGCCAGGTAGGCTTCCACCAGTTCCATGTCGAGCTGGCGCGGATTGGCCATGGCTTCGAGCACGGCCGACTTGGTGATGGCGTTGAAGGTGACGCGCTCGACGTGCGTGTCCTTCAGCACCTTCTTCTTGATCAGGATTTCCAGAACATGCCAGCTGATCGCCTCACCCTCGCGGTCGGGGTCGGTGGCCAGGATGACGCGGTCGGCGCGCTTGGCCGCCTCGGCGATCTCCGAGAGACGCTTCGACGCCTTGGCGTCGATCTCCCAATCCATCGAGAAGTCGTCGTCCGGCTTCACCGATCCGTCCTTGGACGGCAGGTCGCGAACGTGCCCGTAGGACGCCAGAACCTCGAAGTCCGGGCCGAGGTATTTATTGATGGTCTTGGCCTTCGCGGGGCTCTCGACGATAACGAGATTCATTACGGCTCAGTCTGGGAGGAGGGGGTTGGAACGTGGTTGGGGTTGCGAACCCTGTCAACCGGGCGAGACATTCCAGCTCATTCTCTCGTCAAGGTTGCCAAGATACTTATGGTTGTATCCAATGGCTCCGGTGGCTATGGAAAGGGCTATGGCGATGCAGCGCGCGAGTGAAACGGCAGGAGCGACCCCGATCAGGGCCGCGCAGGACGAAGCAGCGACGGGTTTCCCCGTGCGTGAATATATCGGCGCCATGGCGCTGGAGCTGGCCCAGATGGCGCGGTGGGACGGCGATGAGGCGCTGGGACGGTTGCTGGAAAGCGCAGCGGCCTTGGCCGGCGAGCCGTTGAGCCGCTCCGGGGCGCAACGCGCCGAGCCGGGTCGGCGTCGCCCGGCCTAGATCGAGGCCGATCCGCCCGGCAGCAGTGTCGCCCGCCCGGCCAGGCTGAGCTCCAGCAGCGCGGCGGCCACGTCGCCGATCGGCGCGTCAAGGGCGCGGGCGATCTCGTCGCGCGGCGTCGGGGTCGGCGAAAGGAGGTCGGCGACCCGGTCGAGGAAGGCTGCGTCGATCTCGTCCGGGGCCCCCTCGAAGGGATGATCGACCGGAGGTTCGCGCAGGGTCCTCAGCGTCTCGAAGGCGCGGCGGACATCGTCGATGCCTTCGCACAGGATGGCGCCCTGCCGGAGCAGTTCGTTCGGCCCCTTCGACCGGGGATCCAGCGGTGAACCCGGTACAGCGAAGACATCCCGTCCCTGCTCGTTGGCCAGGCGGGCGGTGATCAAGGATCCTGAACGAAGTTCGGCCTCGACCACGATCACGCCGCGCGACAGCCCGGAGATAATCCGGTTGCGCCTCGGGAAATCCCGCGCCTGGGCCCGCGCGCCCATCGGGCTTTCAGACACGACACAGCCTCGCTCGAGAATCTGGTCATAGAGGCTGGCGTTCTCGGAGGGATAGACGTCGTCCACCCCGCCGCCGAGCACTGCAACCGTGCCCGTCTCGATCGCCCCGGCATGAGCCGCCGCATCGATACCGCGCGCCAGGCCCGAGACAACGACGAACCCCGCCTGTCCCAACTGCCGGGCGAGGCCGCGCGCGATGCGCTGACCGCCCGCCGAGGCGACCCGGGCGCCTACCACGGCGACGGCCTCTCGCGAAAGCAGAGCCGCATCGCCCCGGGTCCAAAGAACTGGCGGCGGCGGATCGACGGCGGCGAGCATCGGCGGATAGGCGGCGTCGCCGAGCACCAGAAGCCCGGCTCCGGCCCGGTCGCCGGCCGCCAGCTCCTGTTCGATCTGCTCGACCGGCGGCAGGCTGTAGCCGTGGCCGCCGCCTTTTCGGATCAGGTCGGGCAGGGCGTCCAGTGCGTGCCCGGCGCTGCCGAACCGGTCCAGCAGCTGGCGGAAGGAAACCGGGCCGACTCGCTCTGCGCGCGCGAGGCGCAAGCGGGCGAAGCGCTCGGCTTCCGGCAGGCTCACGTCTTGGCGGCGCCGATGCGAGGTTCGGCCCCCTTCAGCAGGCGGCCGATGTTCTCGTTATGCCGGATGTAGATCAGGACCGCCGTGACGATCGCCAGCCAGAAGATCGGCTGGGCGGCCGGCAAAGCCATGGCGGGCAGGGGCAGCAGGGCATAGATCGGCGCTGCCGCTGCGGCCGCCAGCGCCGCCAGTGACGAATACCGCAGGGCGAAGGCGACGATCAGCCAGGTGGCCCCGGCCATGAGGCCCAGTGGCCAGCAGGCGGCGATAAGGAGGCCGAAGAAGGTCGCCACTCCCTTGCCGCCCTTGAAGCCCAGCCAGACGGGGAACAGGTGGCCGAGGAAGGCCGCGCCGCCGGCGATGGCGCCCGCGACGTCCGAACCGAACAGATGCCGCGCGATCAGCAGGGCGGCGGCGCCCTTGCCCGCGTCAAGCAGCAAGGTGGCGAGCGCCAGGTCCCTGCGGCCGGTGCGGAGCACATTGGTCGCGCCGATGTTGCCTGAGCCGATGGTGCGCACATCGCCGGCGCCGGCGGCGCGGGTGATGAGCACGCCGAACGGAATGGAGCCCAGCAGGTAGCCGCCGACAGCCACCGCCGCGAGCGTGCCCAAGGCCGGCGCCACAAGATCCTGCAACCGATTCTCTCCCGATATTCGTTGACCCCGAACATGCGTCGGTGGCGAGGCGCGGGCAAGAGACGCGCCTGTCTTACGCCAGTCGATCGGGAGGGCTATGAGGACGGCCTCGATCGTACAGGCCGCCCCATGACCCGCTTCCTCGCTCCTGCGCTGATGACCGCCCTTCTGGCTTCCGGATGCGCGGTGACGCCGATGCGGAGCGTGTCGGACGCGCCGGCCCTCGCAGCCTATTTTGATTGTGTGAGACAGGGCGGGGGCGTGGCCATCTCGGCGCACCGGGCGCAGTCGGCCGATGACCAGCCGGAAAACTCCATCGCCGCCATCGAGGCGACCGGTCGAGCGATTCCGGGCGCGATCCTGGAGATCGATGCGGTCCTGACCCGGGACGGGAGGCTGGTGCTGATGCACGACGAGACGATGGAGCGAACCTCGACGGGGACGGGCCGGGTCGCGGATCTGACCTTCGCCGAGGTGCGCACGGCGCGGCTTGAAGCGACCAACGGCGATGTGACCGACGCGCCGCCGCCGACATTGCGCGAGGCGCTGGACGCTGCCGGTCGTGCGGAAGCCATCGCTAGCATCGACCTGAAACCTGCCGATGAGGCGGCGACGATCACCCTGGCGCGGGCCGTGATCGCCGAGGTGCGGGCTGCGAATGCGCAGGACCGGGTCATTCTGATCACCTATTCGCCGGGGACGGCGCGCGCCGTAGCGGCCCTGGCGCCCGAGATGATGATCTCGGCCGGACTCGACCACGTCGCGGGTCTGGAGGGACTGAACGCGCCGCAGATCCTGGCCTGGACCGGCACGCGGGAAGTCCGGCCCGCGCTTTGGCGGTCGCTCGCCGCGGCGGGCGTGGAGGTCCAGTTCGGCACGCTCGGCGCGCCGGGCCGGCGGCTGGATGACCAGTATGCGGCGGACGGCGACCTGTCCGAATACCGCGCCCTGTTCGACCAGGGCGCGGTCGTGATCGCGACCGACACGCCGCTCGCCGTGCAGTCGGTGCTGGGCGTCCAACTGGCTGCGGCGCAGCGATGCCCGCGCTGAAGCGCGCGTGTCTTGACCATCTGGCGGCGGACCCATGGTGAAAGGCCCGTCCGGAGCGATCCGGGCGGGCCTTTCGATGTCAGAGACCCAGCTTCGCCTTCAGGATCTCGTTGACCGAGGCCGGATTGGCCTTGCCGCCGGTGGCCTTCATCACCTGGCCGACGAACCAGCCGAGGGCCTGGGGCTTTTCGGCGACGGCGGCGGCCTTGTCAGGATTGGCGGCGATCAGTTCGTCGACGGCCTTCTCGATGGCGCCGGTGTCGTTGACCTGGACCAGGCCGCGCGCCTCGACGACGGCGCGGGGCGAACCCTCACCGTTCCAGACGTGGTCGAAGACTTCCTTGGCGATCTTGGACGAGATCACGCCCTCCTCGATCAGGGCGACCAGTTCGGCGACCTGGGAGGCGGGCAGGGGGCTTTCGGAGAAGTCCTTGTGGTCGGCGGCCAGACGTGCCGACAGTTCGTTGGTGACCCAGTTGGCGACCAGCTTGGCGTCACGCCCTTTAGCGGCCTTCTCGAAGTAGTCGGCCTTGGCCTGTTCCGAGATCAGGACGAGGGCGTCGTATTGTGACAGTCCGTACTCGGCCATCAGCCGGCGGCGCTTCGCGTCCGGCAGTTCGGGCAGGTCGGCCTTGATGGCGTCGATCCAGGCCTGTTCCAGCTCAAGCGGCAACAGGTCGGGGTCCGGGAAGTAGCGATAGTCGTTCGCCTCTTCCTTGGAGCGCATCGAACGGGTCTCGCCGGCCGTGGGATCGTAGAGGCGGGTTTCCTGCGTGATCTTGCCGCCGTCCTCGAGGATCTCGATCTGGCGACGGGCCTCGTAGTTGATGGCCTGGGAGATGAAGCGGAACGAGTTGACGTTCTTGATCTCGCAGCGGGTGCCGAGGTGGCTGAAATCGCCGGTGGCCTTGAACTTCTCGTACTGGCCGACGCGGCAGACGGAGACGTTGACGTCGGCGCGCAGATTGCCCTTCTCCATGTCGCCGTCGCAGGTGCCGAGATAGATCAGGATGGTGCGGATCTTCTTGACGTAGGCGACGGCCTCTTCAGGGCTGCGGATGTCCGGCCGCGAGACGATCTCCATCAGGGCCGTGCCCGCGCGGTTCAGATCGACATAACTCTCGGTCGGCGACAGGTCGTGGATCAGCTTGCCGGCGTCCTGTTCCAGGTGCAGCCGCTCGATGCCGACATTGAAGAAGGAGCCGTCCTCGGCCTCCACCTCGACGACGCCTTCGCCGACGATGGGGAAGTAGAGTTGGGAAATTTGATAGCCCTGCGGCAGGTCGGGGTAGAAATAGTTCTTCCGGTCGAACTGGCTTTTCCTGTTGATCGCGGCGTTCAGGCCCAGGCCCGTCTTCACGGCCTGTTCCACGCAGTGCCGGTTCAACGTCGGCAGCATGCCGGGGAAGCCCGCGTCGATCAGCGACACCTGTTCGTTCGGGCCCGCGCCGAAGCCGACGGCGGCGCCGGAGAACAACTTGGCCTTCGACGCCACCTGGGCGTGGATTTCCAGACCCATGACGATTTCCCAGTCGCCGGTGCGGCCCTGGATCAGTTTCGAGGAGGGGAGGGTGTCGGTCATCCGGCTTTCCTAGCGCCGCGTGCGCCGCAGCGAAAGTTCCTGTCTTGAGCCCGTCGCGATTTGCGGGTCATCTGGAGTTCTTTACCGTCCGGAGTGTCGCTATGATCAAGTCCATCCTCGCCGCCGCCGCCCTCGCGGCCGCTTCCACGGCCGCCTTCGCCCAGACCGCCCCCGCCCAGGATCATGCGGGCCACGCCGGCCACGCGGCTCAGGCCGCCGCCCTGCCGACCATCGACAGTCCGATCAAGGACCTGCTGGCCAATCCGGCGACCGCCGCCGTGGTCGAGAAGCACCTGCCGGGCGTCAGCCAGCATCCGGCCCTGCCGCAGTTCCAGGACATGACCCTGGGCCAGGTCGCCCCGATGTCGGGCGGCGCGGTCACTCCGGCGATCATCTCCGCCATCGACGCCGACCTGAAGGCCTTGCCGGCGGACTAGGCGATTACCTTGGTCTCCTCCCTACGCCGCAGGCGTGGGGAGGTGTCTCGGAGCGAAGCGTAGAGACGGAGGGGTTCTTGTCTCGCGTGCACAAAGCCCCCCTCCGTCTGCTCGCGAAGAGCTCGCATCCACCTCCCCATCGCTGCGCGACAGGGAGGAGACGTGATTGAGCGCTCCCTGCCCGTGAGGCGGAAGTTGCGGGGAAGTCGACGGAGCCCGGACGGTCGCCCGGAACCGATATGGCCCCCTGCTTTCGCGTTACTGGGACCAGATGAGAATTTTCGGCTCGCGCCGGGGCTCCGTCGCGACCGGTTCACGCGAGCGGCCGGCGACGGGCTTCGTGCAGCCTGCCGGGGTGGTGTCTGTTCGACCCCCGGACCTTTGCGCCGCTTAAACCCGGTCCGACCTAGGTGGTGTGGACAAAGTGTCTGATCCACAGTCGGATGGATGCGACGACGACGAAGCCGAGGAAGCTGTCGGCGGTCTTGTCGTATCGGGTAGCCAGTCGTCGGCTGTGTTTGAGCTTTGAGAAACATCGCTCGACGAGGTTTCGCAGGCTGTAGATGTGGCCGTCGATGACCGGCT
>NZ_JAFCWQ010000021.1:0-61470 GCF_049897665.1 Brevundimonas sp. TWP2-3-4b1
CGTCGTCGCCAAGATCGTCGAGTAGTCAACACGACGGCCCGAATGGGCTGACTGAACGAGGCCCCGGAGCAATCCGGGGCCTTTTTCTTTGCCCTTCTCCCCCTGCGGGAGAAGGTGGCAGCCCTCCGACTTGATCGGGGGGCTGACGGATGAGGGGTCACACCGGCGGCTGGAGTGGGCTGATCTAGCATTGAGCTCGAACGTCAGCGTGACCCCTCATCCGACCTCACTTCGCTCGGCCACCTTCTCCCGCAAGGGGAGAAGGAAGCAGCGACGGAACGCGCCTTCCTGCCCGGCGTTGGCGAACGAGTGTTTCCTCAAGGAGCCCTCGATGAAAACGATTTGGACCCTGGCCGCCGTGTCGGCCGTGACGATGTTGACCGGCGCCTGCGCCACAACCGACAACTACGCCTCACAGTGCGAACGCGACTATGCGGAGAACCAGAGGTATGCGACCGCCAGCGGCGCGGCTCTGGGCGCTCTGGCCGGGGCGGCCATCGCGGGCGAGCGGGACCGGGAGCGGGGCGCGGCGATCGGGGCGCTGGCGGGCGGTCTGCTCGCCAACCAGTTGTCGGAGCGGGACGATCCCTGCGGCTATGGCTTCGGCGGCTATAATCGCGACGGTCGCTATGGCTATGATCGCGTGCCGAGGCGCGGGAGCTACGGCTACTACTGAGGCCGCCTGGCTGAATGACGAGATTCGGGTTCTGGCAGGCGGCGATCGCCGTGATGGCGCTCGCCCTGGGCGGCTGTGTGGTCACACACCCGGGAGGGGTCGATCAGGTGCGGTTCGCGTCGGACAGGTCGTTCGTCGAGGCGCGGACGGAGGCGGGCGTGGTGCGCGGCGTCGAGGGGGCGGGGGTCCGGGCCTTCCTTGGCGTGCCCTATGCCAAGGCGCCGGTCGGCAATCTGCGCTGGCGAGCACCGCGACCGCTGGAGCCGTGGCACCGCGTCAGGGATGCGACGCGGCTGGGGTCCGACTGCGTTCAGGCCCTGGGGAGGAAGGCCATCCTCGGCGGCGGCGGCGGGCTGGTCGTCGGGTCCGAGGACTGTCTGTTCGTGAATGTGTACGGGCCCGTCCCGGATCAGGTTCGGGATGACAATCCTTCAAGGCCGCTGCCGGTGATGGTCTGGCTGCACGGCGGGGCCTTCACGATCGGATCGGGGGCCAACTACGATCCGTCACGGCTGGCGGCCGAACAGGAGCGGATTGTGGTCACGGTCAACTTCCGGCTGGGCGCGCTCGGCTGGCTGGCCCATCCCGGCTTCGATGCCGAGGGCGAAGGCGGCGCCCGGAATCTGGGGGGCAACTGGGGTCTGATGGATCAGCAGGCGGCGCTGCGCTGGGTGCATGAGAACATCGGGGCCTTCAGCGGCGATCCGGGCGACGTGACCCTGTTCGCCGAGAGCTCGGGGGCATGGAGCGCCTGTTATCTGATGGCCTCGCCCGGGTCGGAGGGGCTGTTCCATCGGGTCATCCTGCAGAGCGGACCGTGCCTGGAGCCACAGTCGCTGAACGCCGCCAAGGATCAGGCCCCGGGCGGGCCGCCGTTCGCGGATGCCCTTGGCTGTCCGGAGCAGGAACAGGTGGCCTGCCTGAGAGCGCTGCCCGCCTGGCGGCTCGCGCGGGCGCCCTCGTTGCGAGCCGGGATCAACGGGCCGGGCTCGTGGGGTCCGGTGCATACGGACGCGACCGTGCCGATCAGTCCGCCTGACGCCTTCGCCAGTGGCCGGTTCACCCAGGTCCCGGTGATCGTGGGCACGAACACGGACGAAGGCCGGCTGTTCGCCGTCGAGGTCAAGGACATGGACCGCTATCAGAAGGAGACGGTCTGGCTGTACGGCGCCGACGGGGAGCGGGCGCTGGAGCGGTACCCGGTGGGTGCGGACGGTCCCGCGATCGCCATCGCTCAAAGCTTCACCGACAGCCGGTTCTCGTGCCCGGCGGAGGCCTTGAGGCGGCTGCTGGCCCGGCATGTCCCGGTGCATGGCTATGAGTTCGCCGATGCCGAGGCGCCGTTCCTGCTGCCCGACTGGATCAGCGGCCTCGACATGGGAGCCTATCACGCCTCGGAACTGGCCTATGTGTTCGGGACGAGCTGGCTGTTCGCCGACACGGGCCGGTGGACATCGGAGCAGCGGGCCTTGTCGGACAGGATGATGCGGCTGTGGGCCGGGTTCGGGCACGATCCGGCCTTCGAGCAGGACTGGCCGCGCGTCAACGACGGCGGTGGACCGATCGTGGTCTTCCATCCCGAAGGCGATCGCGTCGACGCCAGCTTCCACGACCGGCATCACTGCGGCTTCTGGGGCGGGACGGCGCTGGGCGCGGTCGAGCCTAGCTGAAGATCACCTCGACGCCTGGCTTGATCGCGGCGGCCAGTTGTTCGGCGCTCCAGTTGGTCAGGCGGACGCAGCCGCTGGAGGCGGTCTTGGCGATCTGCGACGGCTCGGGCGTGCCGTGGATGCCATAGGTGTCGCGCGACAGTTCGATCCAGACCGAGCCGACCGGATTGTTGGGACCGGCCGGGACCACCAGCTTGCGGTCGCCCCGGTCATAGCTGACCCGCTCCGGGTCGTAGGTGTAGTCCGGCTCGTTGGCGACGCCGACGACAGTGAGCCGCCCGGACGGAGCGGGCCTGGCGCCGGAGCCGATGGTGGCGGGGTAGAAGGCCAGCAGGGTTCCGTCGGCGCCATAGGCCCGCAGAGCGCTGTCGTCCTTGTCGACCACGATGCGGGTGACGGCGGCCAGGGGTTGGTCCGGGACGGCGGGGACCACGAGGATCGCGCCCACCTGCTCGAAATTGGCGTCCGGGTTGAGGGCCGACAGCAGGGCCTCTGTGACGTGGAACTTCTCGGCGAGACCCTCGAAGGCGCTGGCGTAGTTCAGGGCGGGCAAGGCCGCCTGGTCCTCCAGAGACGTGGGCACGGGACGGAACGGCCCGGCGACGTCGGCGGCAGTGATGGCGTAGCGCGTCATGACGGGCGCGGAGTCCTGCGTCAGTCTGGCGAAGACCTGGGCGTCCAGCTCGCCGTCGGAGGGCAGGCCGTTGGCCTGCTCGAAGGCGGCGATGGCCTGGCGCGTGTTCTCGCCGCCGAGGCCGTCAATGGCGCCGGGCGAGAAGTGGGCGCGGTCTAGGAGGATCTGGGCGCGGATGACCTCAGGGCGAGGCGGGGTGGACGTAGCGGGGCCGGACGGGTCGGCGCCGGGCGCGGTGGCTTGCGGAGACGGCGTCGCGGGGGCGGCGGGAACCGAAGACGACGCCTGCCAGACGGCCGTTTCGATGGTCTGGGCGGAAAGGGGACCGGTCGTGCCGCCAGCCGTAGGCGCGGTCGGCGCTGCTGGGGCCTGGCTCTCCGGCTCGGGCGCACCGCAGGCGGCCAGGGACACGGAGGCGAGGAGGGCGACGGCGAAGGAGTGGCGGATCATGAATCAACTCTCGGGCGGACTGGAGTTAGCCAACCCGCAGGCCTGTTTACCGTTCCGCACAACCGGCGGGGGCGGGGGCTTGCGTGCAACCTCGAACCAAGGCCTACGTTCGGTTCGGGACGTTAGGATTTTGGTAACTATATGCGACGCGCACTTCGGATCGGCCTGTTCATCGGCACCCTGATCGGTGTCTCCGCGTGCGCGACCGTCGAGGGCGGCCAGTCGGGCGCCTATGGGTCGATCGAGGCCGGCCGAACCCGCTGATCTCTCCGCTCAAGGAAATCGTGGCGAAACCGGTCCAATTCGGCTAGGCTGGAACAGCGGACGCCGACTGTCGCGCCGCGCCGGTTCTCCCCCCCCTAGATGTTACTTATCGCCATTGTCGTCGTTCTGCTCCTTGTGGTGCTCAACGGCCTGTTCGCCATGACCGAGCTGGCGGTCGTCTCATCCCGCCGATCCAAGCTGCAAAGCCGCGCCGAACGCGGGGACCGGGGCGCCCGGGCCGCGCTGAAGCTGTCCGAAAATCCAACCCATTTCCTGTCGGCGGTCCAGGTCGGCATCACCCTGATCGGCATTCTGGCCGGCGCCTTCGGTCAGGCGGCGATCGCGGGCGAGCTGAACCTGATTCTGGAAACGAGCTTTCCGGCGCTGGCGGCCTATACCGAGATCTTCTCCACCCTGCTGGTGGTCATCTGCATCACCTATGTCTCGCTGATCGTCGGCGAGCTGGTGCCCAAGCGGCTGGCGCTGATCTTCCCCGAGACGATCGCGGCCAAGATGGCCGCGCCGATCTCGACCGTGGCCATCGTCTTGCATCCGTTCGTGGTGCTGCTGACCGCCTCGACCTCGGGCATTCTCAAGATCATGGGGGTCAAGGATCGAGACGGCTCCGACGTCACCCAGGAAGAGGTTGAGACCATGATCGCCGAGGGCACCTCGGCCGGTCTGATCGAGCCTGAAGAACAGACGATGATCGAGGAGATCCTGACGCTGGGCGATCGCCCGATCCGCGTGGCCATGACGCCGCGTCATGAGGTGTTCTGGGTCGCCCTTGACGACACCGAAAAGGAGCTGCGCGAGGAGGTTCGCAAATGCCCCTATTCCCGCATCGTCGTGGCGCGCGAGAACGACGTCGATAATCCGTTGGGCGTTGTCCACAAGAAGGACCTGCTGGACAGCCTTCTGACCAACGGCGAGTTCAACATCGAGAAGCACGTCCAGACCCCGGCCTTCATCCCGCAATCGACCTCGGTGCTGAAGGCGCTGGAGATCATGAAGTCGTCCAAGGTCCACATGGCCTTCCTGGTCGACGAGTACGGCGCCTTCGAGGGCGTGGTGACGGCGACGGACCTGCTGGAGATGATCGCAGGCGACTTCGACGAAGGTCACGATGACCAGGAGGCCTGGATCCGCCAGCGCGAGGACGGAACCTGGCTGGTGGACGGCCAGACCGACCTGGAGGAGCTGGCCGACGTGCTGGGCGAGGATTTCGGCGACCAGGACGGCTTCCACACCGTGGCCGGCCTTGTGCTGCATCATCTCTCGCGCGTGCCGGACGAGGGCGAGACGCTTCAACTCGGCCGGTTCGAGGTCGAGGTCATCGACATGGACGACCGCCGCATCGACAAGCTGATGTTCAAACAGCTCGTGAAGCGGGAAGACGAGGCCGACGCGGTCGCCGCCCACCTGGATCACTGAAGAATCAATCTTCCCCCATCGGGGGAGGGGAACCACGGAGTGGTGGAGGGGGCAGACCTCACACAGCGAGTTCGCGGCTGGCCCGCCCCGTCTCTTTGCTCCGCTTCGAGCCACCGCCCCCAATGGGGGCGGATTAGCCTTGAAATGCCCCGCCGCGTCAGGCATAGCCCCCGGTCTGGCGAGCAGACGCGCCGTTGGGTTCTCCCACGGCGCGCTTCTGTATTGTCTAGGAGCTTAGCTCAGCTGGTAGAGCACCGGTCTCCAAAACCGGGGGTCGTGGGTTCGAATCCCCCAGCTCCTGCCACTTCCCCCTGTTCCCGCAGACTGGGCATCCCCATCTGCGGGGACAGGATCAAGCGTTTACGAAGAGACTCCGAGAGCCCATGGCCAAGTCCAAGTTTCCCGGCGGACGCCGCACCGGCAACCCTGCCGCCGGCGCCAAGCCGCAGATGGCCGGCGCTTCGGCCTCCGCCTCGACGGTCACCGTCGATGCGCCCGTGGCCAAGCCGCGCACCTCGCCGGCCCAGTTCGCCAGCCAGGTCCGCGCCGAAGCCCGAAAGATCGTGTGGCCGAGCCGTAAGGAGACCTGGATCACCTCGGTGATGGTCTTCATCATGGTGATCATCGCGGCGGCATTCTTCTGGATCGTGGACACGGGCCTCGGCTTCGCCTCGCGCTACATCCTCGCCCTCGGCCAATAAAGAAAAAGAAGGAGACGCGCCCATGACGGATGCAGCGCCCGAAACCAAGCCGGCCTCGAACCCGCGCCACAAGTGGTACATCGTCCACGCCTATTCGAACTTCGAGAAGAAGGTCGCCCAGCACATCCGCGACCAGGCCAAGCAGCGCGGCCTGGTGGAGTGTTTCTCCGAAATTCTGGTGCCGACCGAGGATGTCGTCGAGATCCGCCGGGGCCGCAAGGTCAACTCCGAGCGCAAATTCTTCCCCGGCTATGTGCTGGTGAAGATGGAATTGACCGACGACGCCTATCACCTGGTCAAGGACACGCCGAAGGTCACGGGCTTCCTGGGCGCCGCGGGCGGCACCAAGCCCCTGCCGGTCTCGGAACGTGAGGTCCAGGCCATCATCGGCCAGGTGGAGGAGGGCGTCGAACGTCCCAAGCCCACGATCCGTTTCGATATCGGCGAGACCGTCAAGGTCATCGACGGCCCGTTTGCCAGCTTCGACGGCCAGGTGGAGAGCGTCGACGAGGACGCCGCCCGCCTGCGCGTCGCCGTGTCTATCTTCGGCCGCCCGACGCCGGTGGATCTGGAATACAGCCAGGTCGAGAAGAACGCGGCTTAAGCCGTCACCTCCCTATCCGCGAAGGCGGATGGGGAGGACAGATCGCGAAGCGATCAGGAGGGGGCGACTCGGTAATGCCGAGTGGCCCCTTTTTCAATTCTCTGCTTCGAGACCCGGTCGCCCCCTCCTGGTCGACGAAGACGTCGACCTGTCCTCCCCATCGCCTCGGCGATAGGGAGGTGACTCCTGCCACCGCCTCTGCTACACGCGCGCTTCCTTCGCCCAAGGGCAATGGATAAATCCGTGGGAGGCAGCCATGCCCGACCACGGCTCACCGGCCCCGATTAGCTTCGGGGTCATTCACAGGAGAGACCAATGGCCAAGAAGATTCTGGGCTATATCAAGCTGCAGGTGCCGGCCGGTTCGGCCACGCCTTCCCCCCCGATCGGGCCCGCTCTGGGTCAACGCGGCGTAAACATCATGGGCTTCGTCAAGGAGTTCAACGCGCGCACCGAGAAGGAAGTCAAAGGCACCCCCCTGCCGACCGTGATCACGGTCTATCAGGACAAGTCGTTCACCTTCGTCACCAAGACCCCGCCGGCCACCCACTACATCAAGCAGGCCGTGGGCATCACCTCGGGCTCCAAGCTGACGGGCCGCGAGACGGTCGGTTCGATCACCCGCACCCAGCTGCGCGAGATCGCCGAGAAGAAGATGAAGGACCTCAACGCCAACGATCTGGATGCCGCCGCGCGCATCATCGAAGGTTCCGCCAAGGCCATCGGCCTCAACATCGTGGAGCGCTGAACATGAGCAACCAAGCCAAGCGCATCAAGGCGTGGACCGTCGACCGTGAAGCCCTGATGCCGTTCTCGGACGCCATCAAGACCGTCAAGGAACACGCCACCGCCAAGTTCGACGAGTCGATCGAGATCGCCGTCAACCTGGGCGTCGATCCCCGTCACGCCGACCAGCAGGTCCGTGGCGTCGTGAACCTGCCGTCCGGCACGGGCCGCGACGTTCGCGTGGCCGTCTTCGCCAAGGACGCCAAGGCCGATGAGGCCCGCGCCGCTGGAGCCGAACACGTCGGCGCCGAGGATCTGTACGAGAAGATCAACGGCGGCTTCATGGACTTCGACCGCGTCATCGCGTCGCCGGACATGATGGCCCTGGTCGGCCGTCTGGGTAAGGTGCTGGGCCCCCGCGGCCTGATGCCCAACCCCAAGGTCGGCACCGTGACCCCGAACGTCGCCCAGGCCGTCAAGGACGCCAAGGGCGGCGCGGTCGAGTTCCGCGTCGAGAAGGCCGGTATCGCCCACGGCGGCATCGGCAAGGCCTCCTTCACCCAGGAAGCCCTCGAAGCCAACGTGAAGGCCTATGTGGACGCGCTGAACCGCGCCAAGCCGGCCGGCGCCAAGGGCACCTACGTCAAGCGGATCACCCTGTCCTCGACCATGGGTCCGGGCGTGAAGATCGATCCGGCCTCGCTGACGGCCTGATCAGAGACTATCGGAACACGGGCGACGATCTTCGGATCGTCGCCCGTTGCCTTTTCGAGCGGGGTTCGCTAAGAGCGCCGCTTCCCGGGATGGGTTCTGCCTTTCCCGGTCCTGTCCGAGAACTTCGGGGTCTGGGGGTCACCCAAGCCATAAATGTCAGAGAGCCCTCTGACGCCGTGGGGAGATAGCGACGCAGACGACGAACGGTCGGCCCGGTTTCCGGGACGAAACCCCGTCAGAGCATCCTTTCGGACATCGCTACCGGCCTGAACGCAATGCGGCGACGCATTGGGCTTTGGCCTCTCGCCGTCGGGAATAAGCCCGGCGTCGAACCTCAAGACTGGAGACCGCAATGGACCGCGCACAAAAGGCCGAGTCGATCGAAACGCTGAAGGGCGTTTTCACCGACGCCGGCGCCGTGGTCGTGACCCACAACCTGGGTCTGACCGTTGCGGAAATGGAAGACCTGCGGGGCCGTCTGCGCACCGCGGGCGGAGCGTTCAAGGTGGTCAAGAATCGCCTGGCGCTGAAGGCTCTCGACGCCGCTGAAGGTTCCGAACACCATGCCCTGTTCAAGGGTCCGGTGGGCATCGCCTTCGCACCCGACGCCGTGACCGCCGCCAAGGTCACCGCCGAATACGCCAAGGGCAACGACAAGTTCGTCGTCCTGGGCGGCTTCATGGGTGACAAGATTCTGGACGCGAAGGGCGTGGAGATCCTCTCCAAACTGCCGTCGCTGGATCAGATCCGCGCATCGTTCCTCGGCCTGCTCAACACGCCTGCGACCCGTATCGCCGGCGTCGTTCAGGCGCCGGCCGCCCAGCTGGCCCGCGTGTTCAACGCGTACGCCACCAAGGACGCCGCGTAAGCCCCAGGCTTACGGAACAAGCCGCTTCCATCTCTGCAAATCTCTACTGAACCCAATCCTCCGAAGGAAAATTGACCATGACCGACCTGTCCAAGATCGTCGAAGACCTGTCCAAGCTGACCGTCCTCGAAGCCGCCGAACTGTCCAAGCTGCTGGAAGAAAAGTGGGGCGTTTCCGCCGCTGCTCCGGTCGCCATGGCCGCCGCTGGTGGCGCCGCCGCTGCTCCGGCTGAAGCCGCCGAAGAGCAGACCGAATTCACCGTCATGCTGCTGGACGGCGGCGACAAGAAGATCAACGTGATCAAGGAAGTCCGTGGCGTGCGTTCGGACCTGGGTCTGAAGGAAGCCAAGGACCTGGTCGAAGGCGCTCCGCTGCCCGTCGTCGAGAACGTCTCCAAGCAAGTCGCCGACGAAGTCGCCAAGAAGCTGACGGAAGCCGGCGCCAAGGTGCAGATCAAGTAAGAAGACCGTCGCGACCTTCGGGTCGAGAGGATCTTTGGAAGGCCCGGCGGGAAACCGCCGGGCCTTTTCTGCGTTCCGGCACTACCAGCGTCAGACCTGGTTCATTCTCATTGATCCACGGAGCCGACCGCCATGAACATTCTGATGGTGCTGACCTCGCACGACCAGCTCGGCGACACCGGCAAGAAGACCGGCTTCTGGCTCGAGGAGTTCGCGGCGCCCTACTATGCGCTGAAGGACGCCGGAGCAGAGATCGTGCTGGCCTCGCCCAAGGGCGGTCAGCCGCCGCTGGATCCCAAGAGCGACGAACCCGACGCCCAGAGCGAGGACACTCACCGGTTTAAGGCTGATCCGGCCGCGCAGGCGGCGTTGGCGAGCACGGTTGAACTGTCGTCGGTGAAGGCCGAGGATTTCGATGCCGTCTTCTATCCGGGCGGGCACGGGCCGCTGTGGGATCTGGCCAATGACAGGGACTCCATCGCCCTGATCGAGTCCTTCGCCAAGGCTGACAAGCCGACCGGATTCGTCTGCCACGCGCCGGGCGCGCTGAAGTCCGTTAACGGGCCGGACGGCAAGCCGCTGGTCGATGGGCGCCGGGTGACCGGCTTTACCAACACCGAGGAAGAGGCTGTGGGCCTGACCGGGATTGTTCCGTTCCTCGTCGAAAACGTCCTGATCGCCAACGGCGGCGACTACTCCAAAGGGCCGGACTGGGGCTCCTATGTGGTGGTCGACGGCAAGCTGGTGACCGGACAGAACCCCGGCTCGTCGCGGGAAGCCGCCGAGGCCATGCTGGGCCTGCTGAAGGCATCGTAGACCCGATCCCTCCCCATCGGCTCCTGCGGATGGGGAGGGAAAGTCAGGTCAGCGCCCCCGCGCCGTCATGATCTCGCCGATGCGGTCGCGCGTGCCCTCGATCCGCTCCAGACGCGGGTAGCGCAGGCCGCCCGTGTAGGCGAGGTCGAGGGTGCGGATGCGCTGGCCGTTCTTCAGGATCAGGCGAATGGGGGCCTCGCTGGTCTTGGCGGCGGTGACGGCCTCGCGCAGGACCTCGGGCGTGGCGACGCGGTCGCCGACGGCGATCAGGTCCCAGCCGGCGCCGATGCCGGCCTCGAACGCCGGCCCGCCCCACTGGATGGCGGAGATACGCTGGGTCGGGCCCGCCAGGCTGAAGCCCAGAGAATAGCGGAAGTCCGAGCCCCAGCTGGAGGACATGGCCTTCTCGTCGGCGTTGGGCTCCTCGACATAGGTCAGGCGATAGCCGCCCCGCTCCTGACCCTCCAGCGGCGCGCGGGCATCGGGGCCGGCGGCGTCCAGACGGGTGCGCAGGAAGGTCGCCCAGTCATGGGGCTGGACCGCGTTCAGGGCGGCGACCACGTCGGCGAAGGTGTAGCCGCGCGGGGTCCACGACCCATCCGTGCCCTCGGGCGAGAAGAAGGTGCGGGCGAAGTCGTCGAGCGACTTGCGGTCTCGGCTGAGCTCGCGGATCAGGGTGTCGGCGTCCAGCCAGATCAGGGCGGCTTCGTCATAGTAGTCGCCGGTGCCGCGCATCCATGACGGCCACTGGCCGGGGATGCGATAGCCCAGCAGGTTGTGGTTGTTGGTGTCCTGCAGGTTCCGCCATTCGCGGCCCGGCTGGTTCTCGTAGAAGGCGGCGCGGTCGGCCAGGCCGATCAGGGCCTGGGCCCTTGTATGCAGGCCGGAGCGGGCCGACAGGACGTCGCCCCAGTATTCGGTCTGGCCCTCATAGACCCACAACAGGCTGTTCTCGGTCGGGACGTTGTAGTTGGCGGTCAGCTCGTCGGCGGGCCGCATGAACTTGCCGTTCCAGGAGTGGGTGTATTCGTGCGGCAGCAGGGCGCGGTTGCCTGCCGACTTGCCCCAGCTGGTGAAATAGTCGGGCGAGGCTGTGTTCTCGGACGAGCGATGATGCTCCAGGCCGATACCGCCCAGCTGATCGGTCAGGGCCAGCAGGAACTCATAGCGATCATAGTGGCGCGAGCCGTAGAGGCGGTCGGCCTGGGTCACCATGTCGGTATAGATCTGGATCTGTTCGTCGGTGGGGGCGAGGTTGGCGGCGGTGTCGGCGACGATGTTCAGGTGGACGTCCTCGCCGTCGGCGTCGATGTCGATGCGGCGATAGTGCTGACCCGCGAACATCGGGCTGTCGACCAGGGTGTAGAGATCGACGGGGGCGAAGGTGGCGACGCCATTCTCGAACGAGGTGGTTTCCAGGGCCACGCCATAGTTCCAGCCCTCGGGCAGCTTGATACTGGGGGCGAAGGTGATGCCGGTCGAGCGGTAGCCGGCCGGGTAGAGCAGGGCCTTCTCCCACTCCATGTTGACGATCGACGGGGTCATGACCACGCGCCAGTTGGCGTTGTCGGCCTGGGTCAGCCACTGGAACTCGGTGACGATCTCGGTCGCGCCCTCGGGCACGTCGATGTGGAAGGCGTAGGGATCGACGGCGTCGCGGCGCCATTCGACGCGCTGGCCATTGGCGGTGATGGTCAGGCCGGCGAACAGCTGGATCGGACCGGAGTCGGCATGGTTGCCCGGCAGGTATTTCGGATAGAGCAGGGTCAGGCTGCGGCTGGCGACCGGGATCGTCTGACGCACGGAGATGACGCGGTGGTCCAGGTCGGTGGCGTCGACCTCGTAGCGGATGACGCCGGGATAGGTTTCCTGCGTGGGGGCCGGGATCTGGGGGCTGTCGGGGAAGCCGCCGATGTCGGGGGTGGTCGGACCCGCCGTCTGGGCCGCTCCGGGCGAGGCGCTCGCGATCAGAAGGGCGGCGAGGCAGGCGGAGACGGCGAGACGCGACATGGGCTGATCCGGGACTGACGGCGGGGAAGCCGCAGATCACGCCGGGGGCGATCTCAGGTCAAGGGTTGCCCGTCCTTATGCTTCTCTGTGAAGCAGAGAGCCGTCGCCGTAGGAATAG
The DNA here is from genome assembly GCF_049897665.1 of Brevundimonas sp. TWP2-3-4b1. Taxonomy (NCBI): domain Bacteria; kingdom Pseudomonadati; phylum Pseudomonadota; class Alphaproteobacteria; order Caulobacterales; family Caulobacteraceae; genus Brevundimonas; species Brevundimonas sp. TWP2-3-4b1. The sequence continues at coordinate 12,146 of NZ_JAFCWQ010000021.1, forward strand.
AAGCGATAGCCGTCGGCCACGGCGTGGGCGTAGGCGGCCTTCATGGTCTCGAGGCCCGCAAAGGCGCTCACCAGCATGAACAGGGTCGACTTCGGCAGGTGGAAATTGGTCATCAGGACGTCGGCGGCGCGGAAGCGGTAGCCGGGGGTGATGAAGATGGCCGTGTCGCCGTGGAAGGGCCGGATCACGCCCTCCGGCGTCGTCGCGGATTCGAGCAGACGCAGCGAGGTGGTGCCGACGCAGACGATGCGGCCGCCGGCGGCATGGACGGCGTTGAGGGCGTCGGCGGTCTCCGCCGGGACCGTGCCCCATTCGGAGTGCATTTTGTGGTCGGCGGTGTCGTCCGCCTTCACGGGCAAGAAGGTGCCGGCCCCGACGTGCAGGGTGACGGCGTGGGTCGTGACGCCCTTCGCGCGGATGGCGTCGAGCAGGGCGGGGGTGAAATGCAGGCCCGCCGTGGGGGCAGCGACGGAGCCGTCGTGCGCGGCAAAGACGGTCTGGTAGTCCGAACGGTCGCGGTCGTCCTCGGGCCGTTTGGCGGCGATATAGGGCGGCAGGGGCATGACGCCGACGTCGCGGATGGCGTCGTCCAGAGCGGGGCCGGAGAGGTCGAATTTGAGGGCGACGAGGCCGTCTTCCTGCTTGCCGGTGACCGTGGCGTCGAGACGACCGAGGGCGCAGGCGGCGTCGCCGTGAGCCCCGAACCGCACCCGGTCGCCGGGCTTGATCCGCTTGCCCGGCTTCATGAAGGCGGACCAGGCGTCGGGGGCGTCGCGGTGGTGCAGGTTGGCCTCGACCTCGACGGTCAGGGTCTCGCCTTCCGGGCCCCCGATCACAGGGTTGGGGCGCTGGCGCACGCCGGAGAGGCGGGCGGAAATGACGCGGGTGTCGTTGAAGACCAGGGCGTCGCCGGGACGCAGGAAGTCGGGCAGGTCGGAGACGAGGTGGTCGGCGAGGGCGCCGTCCTTCACCACCAGCAGGCGGGCGGAATCGCGCGGTTCGGCGGGCCGCAGGGCGATGCGGTCCTCGGGCAGGTCGAAGTCGAAGTCGGCGGTTTTCATGGTCGGCGCGAATGGCCACGGGGGCGAGGCGGGGTCAAGTGCGGGGGCGACCTTGTGTCCGGGCGACCCGAGCCGTTGGCCCGGTCATACTGTGACGATGAAAATCCGGATTCTGCTCGCCGCCTCCGTCCTGGCCCTGTCCGTCGCCGCCTGCGACACGTCCGCCCTGCAGGACCTTCAGGACACGGCCGCCAAGGCCGAGGCGACACTCGAGACCGTCAACACCCGCACCGCCCAGGTGCAACAGGCCATCGACAATCCCGGCGGCGCCCTGCTGGCGGCCGTCGGGGCGACCTTCTCGAAGACGGCGACCGATCAGCCGGGCGTCTATGTGCTGACGGACCTGCAGACCGGGTGTCAGTTCCTGGGCACCTATGGGCCCGACGGGACCACGGTCAGCTCCATCGCGCCGCGTGTGGAAGCCGCGCCGGGCGGCGGCACGCAGCAGCGCTGCGTCGCCATTCCGGGCGTCGCACGGCCGGATGCCGCCGAGGCTGAAGCCGAGGGCTGACAGACGGGCGCTTGCTGCCAGAGCCTGATCGTTTGAGACGGAAGCGCTTCGCGCTTCTGTCGAAAGCGTTAATCAGGCTCTCGCTGATATCTGGAGCAGGAGGCACGGCATCAGCGGAATCGCGAAGCGATTCCTCCTCAGCCGATCCTGCTCTAGGCTGGATCCGATTGGGGACCTCGCCTTGGCCGTGACTCTGGACTGGAAGACCGGCTTCGAGATCGAGCTCTTGGCGCCGCCCGGCCTGTCGCGGCGCGATCTGGCGCAGGCCGTGGCCACACGGGTCGGCGGAACGGTCGAGCGCTTCTTCCATCCGCAGTCGGAGCCCAGCGCCGTCGAGGGACGTCCGGTGTTCGAGAACCTGACGCCGGGGTTCCGGGTGCGGGACGGACGGGGCGTCTGGGTCGCGTCCTTCGTCGACGACCTGACCCTGCAGCGCGATCTAGACCGGGAACGGGCGCCGCTGGCCGGGTGGCGGCGGATCGTGGCGGACGACGGGCGGCTGTTGCGGCTGGTCGAGCGGCACTGCGATCCGGAGGCGCAGGGCGACGAGACACTGAAACCGCTGGCCGCCCTGTTCGGCACAGAGGCCCAGCGGCATGAGGCCGGGATGGTGCGGGTGGTCGACGAGCGCGGCCGGTCGGTCGCCATCGACGCGCCCCTGCCCGGCGAGCGGGAGCGTCCCTGCGAGATCGTGACCGCGCCGATCGAGAGGGATCATGAGTCGACGCTGGAGGGATTTCTGGCCGATGCGCGCCGGTTGGGGTTCACCGTTCCGGCCGAGGGCGCGACCCATGTCCATTTCGACGGCGGGCCGCTGTGTTCGGCGTCGGCGATGGCCGGGCTGGTCGAGGTCTGGACCCGTCACGGCGAGGCGCTCAAGCGGCTGGTCGGAGTCAATCCAAGCTGCGTGCGGCTGGGCGACTGGCCGGCGGCGCTGGCCCGGTTGACCGGGAGCGAGGCGTTCCGGGCCATGGACTGGGCGCAGGCGAAGGCGGCTTTGGGCGGGGTGGGGTTGAGCAAATACTGCGACCTGAACCTGACCAACCTTCTGACCGGGCGGCCGGAGAAACACACGGTCGAGGTGCGGGTGCTGCCCGCGCAGCTGGAGACCGCATCGCTGATGGCGGCCGCGGGACTGTTCGAGGGCGTGCTGGGCTGGTGTCGGGACCGCGACCCGGGCGAGGCGACGCCGGAAACCCTGGTCGATTTGCTGATCCGGTCGCTGATCGACGAACACGCCAGAGTGCATTGGCTGGGCAGGCTTCGTCAGGAAGCGACACCTATCGGCGTGATGCGAAACCCGTATAGTCAGGGCTGATATTTTCGGGGACCGACCATGACCAATACCCATCGCGCCCGCTGCCTGTCCGCTGCTCTCCTGATGTCGAGCGCCGTCGCCCTGGTGGTGTTCGGACAACCGGCGCAGGCCATGCCCCAGCAGCGCGAGTACGACGCCTTCTTCTCGTCGCGCTACAACTATTGTGACGCCAGGCTGGTGGGCGCCCTCTACGGCCAGGACGCTGTCGGCGGCAAGGTCATCATCGGCCAGAAGATTCTCAACGGCATCGGCACGAACGTGCCGGTCGTGCTGCGGGAAAGCCGCAACGACGGCAATATCTGCGAATGGGAAGACACGGGCCTGTCCTATTCGGACGCCCAGGTGCTGGCGCGCACCTGGGGCTTCTCGGATCCCTATGAGGCCAAGCTGAAGGCCGCCGACCTGTTCACCAACGGCCGCGAGCAACAGGTCCGGAACGGGTTGGGATACTGATCGCTTCGACGGCCGGGTTCGACCCGTCATCCATTGTTGATCAGGATTCTACCAGTTTGCGGATTTGTACCCGGTGCGCGATAGGTGGCCCTCGGCGATCCGAGTGGTTGAATGTCTGTCCCCATCGATGCGACCGAAGAAAACCGCGAGGCGCTGCGCCTCGACGCCGTAAAGCGCTACGACATTCTCGATACACCGCCGGACGGCTCGTTCGATCGTCTGGCCGCCATCGCAGCCCGCAGGTTCAAGACGCCGATCGCAATTATCAGCATCGTCGACACCGACCGCATCTGGTTCAAATCGCACCACGGGCTGGACGTCACCGAGATCGATCGCCTGCCCGGCCTTTGTTCGTCTGCAATCATGTCCACTGCGACCTATGCGTTGACCGACGCCTCGCTGGATCCCCGGTCACTCGCCAATCCATTGGTCGCGGGTGACTTCGGACTGCGCTTCTATGCCGCCGCGCCGCTGACCACCCATGACGGCTTCAATCTCGGGACCCTGTGCGTGCTCGATTTCGAGCCTCGAGAACTCGACGAGGCGGCCATGGCCGACCTGACCGACCTGGCCTCGGTCGTCATGGATCAGATGGAGCTCAGACGCGCGTCGCGGCATGCGGCCGCGCATGCTGATCTGATGTCGCGCGAGATTGACCATCGCGTGGCCAACAGCCTGCAGTTCGTCTCGTCGCTTCTGACAATGCAAAGCCGGGGCGCAGGATTGATGGACGGCTCGGCTCAGTTACTGATCGCCGCCAACCGGGTCGCGACCGTGGCCCAGATTCATCGCAATTTCTATGCCGGGGCAGGCCCGGACATTGACGCTCTGGCCTTCCTGCGCCGACTCTGCGCCGATCTGTCAAACGCTCTGGACCGCCCTATCAACGTCGAGGGCGCAGAAGCGCCCTTGCCCTCGGCGGCGGTGCAATCGCTCGGACTGATCGCCAATGAACTGATTACGAACGCGGCCAAATATGGCGAGGGCGACATCGCAATCGAGTATCGCTGCGTCGATGGCGTGTACGACCTCTGCGTATCGAACGACGGGCCGCCGTTGCCGGAAACATTTGATCCGCGCACCAGCACAGGCCTCGGGATGAAGGTGGTCGTCAGTCTGACGTCGCAACTCGGCGGCACGCTTGCCTGCGGGCAGAAGGACGCGGGCAATGGCGCCCGTTTCAAGCTGACCTTCCCGTGACCCTGACGGGGCTCGCGCATGGGGGAAGCAGGACGTTGACCCCAGGCCTCTGACCCTGCAAACCCCGCCCCATGCTGCAGAACCTTGAAAACCTCGCCCGCGAAGCCAGGTCCTGGCCCTTCGAACAGGCCCGCGCCCTGCTGGACCACGTGCTGAAGAAGCGGCTGTCGGCTGCGGATCGTGTCGCGGCGAAACTGCTGATCGACGCCGGCAAGGCGGACGAGGCCGTGGCCACATTCGAGGCGCTGCAACGGCCCGTGGTGCTGGAAACCGGGTATGGTCCGTCGGGCCTTCCCCACATGGGGACGTTCGGCGAGGTGGCGCGCACGACGATGGTGCGCAACGCCTTTCGGGCGCTGACCGGGGATCACTGGGCGACGCGGCTGATCGCGTTTTCGGACGACATGGATGGGCTTCGGAAAGTCCCCGAGGGGGTGCCGAATCCGGAGATGCTGCGCGAGGACCTGCATCTGTCGCTGACGCGGGCGCGAGATCCGTTCGGGACGCACGACAGTTTCGGCGCCCACAACAATGCGCGGCTGCGGGCGTTCCTCGACGGGTTCGGCTTCGACTACGAGTTCATGTCCTCGACCGAGACCTACAGGTCGGGGCGGTTCGACGAGACCCTGCTCAGGCTGCTGGAGCGGTTCGACGCGGTTCAGGCCATCATGCTGCCGACACTGGGCCCGGAGAGAGCTGCGACCTATTCGCCCTTCCTCCCGGTCAGCCCGATCACCGGCCATGTGTTGCAGGTGCCGACGCTGGAGCGGAACGTCGAAAAAGGGACCATCGTCTTCGACGACCCGGCGGGCGGGCGCACCGAGCTGCCGGTCACCGGCGGCCATGTGAAGCTGCAGTGGAAGCCGGACTGGGCCATGCGCTGGACCGCGCTGGACGTCGACTACGAGATGTCGGGCAAGGACCTGATCGAGAGCGTGCGCGAGTCGTCCAAGGTCTGTCGGGCGCTGGGCGGGGTTCCGCCGGAGGGGTTCAACTACGAGCTCTTCCTCGACGTCGAGGGCAAGAAGATTTCCAAGTCCAAGGGCAACGGCCTGACCATGGACCAGTGGCTGCGCTACGGCACGCCCGAGAGCCTGTCGTGGTACATGTTCCAGTCGCCGAAATCAGCCAAGTCGTTGCATTTCAACGTGATTCCCCGCGCGATCGACGACTATCTGGGCGCCATCGACCTCTATGGGACGCAGGAGCCGGCCAAGCAGATCGACAACGCCGTGTGGGCGATCCATGCGGGCGCGCCGCCGAAGGTCGCCTCGCCGGTGTCGTTCGCCCTGCTGCTGAACCTGGTGGGCGTGGCCAATGCGTCGTCCAAGGCGCAGCTGTGGGCCTATTTCGCCAAATATCTGCCCGCCGCGACGCCCGAGAATGAGCCGGTGCTGGACGGGCTGATGGACCGGGCGCTCAACTACTACGAGGACTTCGTGAAGCCGACGAAGTGGTACCGGCTGCCCGACGACAGGGAAAAGGCGGCGCTGCTGGACCTGGCCGGGCGGCTGAAGGGCCTGCCCGCCGACACGACCGACGGCGAGCTGATCCAGGGCGAGGTCTATGCCGTGGGCAAGGCGCACGCGTTCGAACCCCTGCGCGGCTGGTTCGGTGCGCTGTATGAGGTGCTTCTGGGCGCATCGCAGGGGCCGCGCTTCGGCTCGTTCGCGGCGATCTACGGCCTACCGCAGACGGTCCGGCTGATCGAGGCCGGGGCCAACGGGGAACTGGCGGGATAGGTCCTCCCCCTTGGGGAGGATTGGATGAACCGAAAATAACGGTGAAGCTCCGGGAGCCTTCATGTGGGGTCAGGCATTCTGCTTCCATCGACCAACCTCGATAAATGGAGAGAGCCATGTCGAAGATCCTCAATACCGGCCTGATGGCCGCCGCTGCCCTGGCCGCGCTCGTTTCGGCTGCCCCCATGGCCGCCCAGGCCCAGCAGTCCAACGGCGTGACCAGCTGTGACGCCCCCGGCGGTCGCCAACAGGTCGGCGCCGTGATCGGCGGCGTCCTCGGGGCCCTGGCCGGCAGCCGTATTTCCAGCAACGAGCGGACCCTCGGGGCCGTGGCCGGCGCCGGCGCCGGCGCCGCGGCCGGTTCCTACATCGGCTGCAACCAGCAACGCGCCCGCGCCAACAGCCAGGGCAGCTCCAGCGGCGCACAGTACCGCGCCTCGTCCAACCTGCGCATCCGCTCGGGTCCGGGCACCAGCTATCGCCAGGCCGGCTCCCTGTCGGCGGGCCAGCCCTTCACGGCCGTCGGGTCGCAGGGTGAGTGGGTGCAGATCGCCGGTGGCGGCTGGGTGAACGCGAACTACGTCCAGCCTTACTGAGGGCTGACGCGCCAACAGCGTGAATGAAGTCAGGGCCGTCCCGAAAGGGGCGGCCCTTTCTTTCGTCATCCTCCGGCAAGGCGCGCAGCGCCGCAGGCGATCTGCCCAGGGCAAACCGTGCCCGCGACGGGGTCACGCTCGCGCACGCGTCCGGGTCCGGGTCCGCCGGTCGCCCGGCGGCGGAGGATGACGAAAGAGGCGTAGCCTACTGGCTGACCCAGAGGATGCGGGCGATCCAGTCGATCTCCTTGCGTGGGATGACGCGGGGTTCGTAGGCAGGGTTGATGGAGGCCAGGGTGACCGACCTGGCCGTCAGCGAGGTGACCTCCTTGGCCATCGTCTCGCCTGTCGCGGTGCGCACCACGACCCGGTCGCCCTTGCGGACATCGGTTCGATCCCGGTCGACCAGAACCCGGTCGCCCTGGCGATAAAGCGGGGCCATGGAGTCGCCGGAGATCTGCAGGCTGAACACGGACGGGCGGGGCAGGGGCAGGTCGGTCTGGTCCCACCCTTCGCCGGTCGGCAGGCCCGCATCGTCGAAGAAGCCGTCCGCCCCTGCCTGGGCCAGGCCGAGCAGGGGAATGGTCGGCGCGCGCCGATCATCGCCCTCGGCGAGTTCGGCGAACTCCGCCAGCGACATCCCGACGACGTCCAGAACCTTGGTCAGGCTCTCGGTCGAAGGCCAGCGAGGGCGGCTCGGCTGGCCCGGTCCGAAGCGTTTGGAGGGGTTGAAGGAGGTCGCGTCCAGGCCCGCGCGCCGGGCGAGGGCGGAGACGGAGATGCCCGCGCGTTGCGCGAGCATGTCGAGCGTGGCCCAGAGCCGGGCATGGGAAAGGGGCATGGGGTCCGCCGTATGATTCGGCGGACAGGATAGCTAGGAATATCGACCTATTCCAGCCCTCTATTCCAGCCCCGCCGCGCGGCGCTCCTGCCAGGCCCAGAAGGTGCCCAGCCCGATGGCGATGAGGATGCCGTAACCGGCCAGATTCACGATCGTGTAGAAGGACATGATCCCTGTGCGCATGTCGAACAGGATCACCAGGTGGCTCATGACGATGATGAGTTGCAGCGAGGCCGCCCAGATCGGCCAGTTGCGATGGAACTTCCATGCGAGCCCTCCAAGAACGAGCAGCATGACGACATCCAAGGCGAACATTCCCGGCTGCCAGTCGGATTGCAAGCCCTGGTTGTCCTGGAGAAGCAGCCCGGCCATCCAGCCCAGCAGATAGGCGCCCATGGCCAGTCGTTCAGGCTCGTCGCCCTTGGTGAAGGCGAAGATGCCGACCAGCACCATCGGCAGCAGGCCGATCTGCGAATACAGGGTGTCTAACATTGAATCGCCCCCGCGTCGAAGGACGCGGGGGCGATCATGCTTCAAGTCTGGCTAGGCGAAAACCGGAGTCCTCGACATTAACCCGAATTCACGCGACGCGGACGGGCCGGATGGTGCGCAGCTGTTGCTCGACCAGCGGCGGAGGCGGCGGTACGCCTTGGCCCCAGTCGTCGCTGTCCGGCTTGTCCATCGGGCCGACCGCATAGACGCCATAGCCCATGCGACGGTGATCCTTGGCGAGTTCGGCGTGGCAGGCCACGACGGCGTCGCGAGCAGCGGACAGGGCGGCGATGGCCTCGATGGCCTTGGCTTGCGACACGGCACCGGCGACCGGCGACGCCTTGAGCAGGGTCCGGGCGCCGATCATGGACTGAACGAGCGTGGTGGCCGAGGTGATCGCGGCGTCAACCGCGCATTCCGTAGCGTAGAGATCTCCAGCAATGCTGGCGACGACTTCAGTCCGATCCATGTTAGCCCCTTCCAAAAAGTTACAATATTAAAGGTAGCGTTAACACGCTTGGGGCGAGATTGGTAGGAGTTCCTTAACCATCTGTGAGGGTGGTTGCGATCAGGCGCCTCAAGCCGAAGATCATGCCGGGACCTGTGCGCGTCGGATCGGCAGGGCTTCTCAATTATGAGTCGTGTTCGTCCACCGAGAAGTGCGCTGTCAGGCTGGCGATCGGCTGGGCCGGGTCTTCCTGCCAGGCCTCGGCCAGAACATGGGCCACGCGGCGGCCGGCGCGGGAGATGCGGGCGCGGGCATGGACATCCCTGGGTTTTCCCGACCGGAGATAGGCGGTCGTCACCGTGATCGGCCGGGGCAGGCGCAGTCGCGGCCAGACCAGGGCGACCTGGGCCACTGCGGTCAGTTCCAGCAGGGCCGCTGTAGACCCCCCGTGCAGGGCGGGAAGCATCGGATTGCCGACCAGATGATCCGCGAACGGCATGGTCACGGTCAGGACGTCGCCGTCCTGCGCGCTGCGCAGGCCCAGGAACCGGGCGTAGGGGATGGTGTCGAGCAGCAGGGTCATGCGCGCTCCTCCCGGGGCTTGAGATTGGCGCCGGCGCCGCGTCCCCCGTCGGAGGAGATGACATAGGTGGCCTGGGCCGCCGCCACCGGGTCGGCGGGATCATCCTCGAACGCCCAGGCCCGGACGAAGCCGATGGTGCGGGTGGCGCGATAGCAGCGCGCCTCGGACAGCAGGTCGACGCGGGGCCGGGCGGGCCGCATGTAGTCGATGCGCAAGTCCAGGGTCGCAATGGGCTCGTAGCGCCCCAGTTTGGTCCAGACGGCGAGGCCGCCGACGTGGTCGAGCATGGCGGTGACCAGGCCGCCGGCGAACACATCGGTCTGCGGATCCCCGACAAGATCGGGCCGCCACGGCGTCCGCAGCCGCACCCGGTCTCCGTTCACGCCCTCGTAGACGAAGCCCAGGGCGTGGGTGTGGGCGGCGCCCGAGGCCAGCTGCGGCATCAGGGTGGTCAGGAACGTATCGCTCATGAGATCGTCCTTATCGGGCGGGCGCCTATTCGCAAGTCCCGACGCAGCCCCATATCCCGAGCATGATCCGTCCCGAAGACCTGTTGAGGCCCACACTGGCCGGCCTGTATTGCCCGCCGGGGGATTTCTACATCGATCCGGTCCGTCCGGTGGACAGGGCGGTGGTGACTCATGGCCACTCCGACCACGCACGGTCGGGGCACGGCGCGGTGCTGGCGACGGACCAGACCCTCGCCATCATGGCGGAACGCTACGGCGAGGATTTCACCGGTCGACGTCAGGCCGTGGCCTATGGCGAGACGGCCTCGCACAGCGGCGTCGAGTTGAAGCTGGTCCCGGCGGGCCATGTGCTGGGCTCGGCCCAGGCGGTGGTGACGTATCAGGGTCTGACCATGGTGGTGTCGGGCGACTACAAGCGCCGTCGCGATCCGACCTGCGCGCCGTTCGAGCCGGTCCCGTGCCATGTCTTCATCTCCGAGGCGACCTTCGGCCTGCCGGTCTTCACCCATCCGCCCGATGCCGAGGAGGTCGGGCGGCTGGTGCAGTCGCTGGGCCAGTTTCCGGACCGGGCGCATCTGGTCGGGGCCTACGCGCTGGGCAAGGCGCAGCGGGTCATCAGACTACTGCGTGAGGCGGGGTGGGAGCGGCCCATCTATGTCCACGGCGCGCTGGAGCGGCTGAACCGGCTGTACGAACGCGAAGGCGTCGACCTGGGGCCGATCCTGCCGGCGACCGGGCTCAAGGCGGGGGCGCTGGGCGGGGAGGTGGCCATCGCCCCGCCGTCGGCCATCCAGGATCGCTGGTCGCGCCGGTTCGCCGATCCGGTGACGGCCTTCGCCTCGGGCTGGATGCTGGTCAAGGCGCGGGCGCGGCAGCGGGGCGTGGAACTGCCGCTGGTCATCAGTGACCACGCCGACTGGCCCGAACTGATCCAGACCTTCGAGGAGGTGAAACCCGAGGAACTCTGGATCACCCACGGCCGCGAGGAAGGCCTGCTGCGCTGGGCCGAGATCAACGGGATGAAGGCGCGGGCGCTGCGGCTGGTGGGCTATGACGAGGAAGACGAGGAGGCGGCGCCGACCAACTGACGGATTGGGTTCTCAGCGTCGCGAGGTCGCGATAGGGTCACCGCATGGCCAGGCTGGACTCCGAACAGGTCGTGCAGACGCTGGAGCGGTTGAAGGCGCGCATCGGCGCGCGTTTTCCGGGCTCGGGCCTGGAGGGTGTGGCCGCCGGGCTGGTGGTCGAGGCGCGGCGGACGGCGGACGGCGGATCAGGCCGAGGCCATCGCCCGTCCCTTCCATGTGACGCGGATCTTCACCGGCCTTGTGATTCTGGCGATCGCCGCGACGGCGCTGGAGTTGTGGTGGCTGGGCGGCGGACCGGGGCTGGACTGGCTGGCGGGAGTGGCGCCGCGGGGACTGCAGCGTGTGGCCTTCGATCCGCTGGGTCTGGCGGCGGGCCTGGAGGCTCTGGTCAACCTAGCCATCCTGGGGTCGCTGGCCCTGTGGTTCCTGATCAACTCCGAGGCGCGGGCCAAGCGCAAGCGGACGCTTCAAGCGCTGCACGGGTTGCGCTCGCTGGCTCATGTCATCGACATGCACCAACTGACCAAGGATCCGACCATCATCCTGTCGGCAGGGACAACCACGGCGGCCTCGCCGACCCGGTCGATGGACGAGTTCCAGCTGACCCGGTACCTCGACTATTGCGCCGAGATGCTGGCCGCCCTGATCGGCAAGCTGGCGGCGCTTTACGCCGCGCGGACGCAGGACCCGCAAGTCGTCGCGGCGGTCAACGACGTCGAGGGCCTATGCACCGACCTGGGCCGCAAGATCTGGCAAAAAATCACCATCCTCAGCGCGCTCGACGAGCGTGCGGTGGGGCGGTGATCTAGGCCGCGCGACCCTTGCGCCTCTCAGGCGCGGCGACCTCGACCTCTGCGGGTTCCGACAGGGCGGCGTTCATGGCCATCCGCAGGCGTTCCGGCTTGATCGGCTTCTCGACTACGGCGGCCATGCCGATCGAGAGATAGTGTCTGGCGTCGTCCGGGTCGGCGTTGGCGGTCAGGGCGACGATCGGGATGTCGCGCTCCGGGCCAGTCAGGGCGCGGATGGCCCGGGTCGCCTGGACGCCGTCCATGCGCGGCATCTTGATGTCCATCAGGATCAGGTCGAACGGTCGGGCCTGGACGGCCTCGAGCGCCTCGACGCCGTCCTCGGCGGTTTCGGACGAGCAGCCGAACATCTCGCACAGGGCCTGGGCAACCACGCGGTTGGTGGCGTTGTCGTCGACGATCAGGATGTGCGGATTGGACTGCAGTTCCAGGTCCGCGAGAGCCGAGACGTTGGTGGCTTCATTCTCCACCGGGGCCGACAGTGGCGCGCAGATGTCGAAGGCGAAGGTGGCGCCGCGACCGGCGTTGTTCTCGGCCCAGATGCGGCCGTCCATGCGGTCGACGATCTGGCGGCAGATCGACAGGCCCAGGCCTGCGCCGTCGGGGCCGGAGCCGTGCACGAAGGGTTCGAAGATGGCGTCGACACGGTCGGCGTCCACGCCGGGGCCGTCGTCGCGGACGCGGGCCTCCATGCGGACCTGGCCGTTCTCGGACCAGGCCTTGAGGCTGGCCTCGACCACCCCGTTGCGGGCGAACTTCAGGGCGTTGCCGATGAGGTTGTTGAACACCTGTTTCAGGCGCACGCCGTCGATGTCGGCACACAGTTCTGTGTCGCCCTCATAGCCGACCATAAGGCGGACGGCATCCTGGGACGCGCGCGGAGCCCACATCTGTTCGATGTCGTCCACGAGGGCGCGCAGTGGGGTCGAAACAGGGTTTATCTCCAGCTCGCCGGCCTCGGCGCGCGAGAGGTCCAGCGCGTCCTGAAGGATGCGCAGAAGGGTCTCGGAGGAATCGACGATCGTCTGGACGTGGGCCTGGGCCGCCATATTGAGCGGCTGGCGACGCAACAGTTCGGCGACCGCGAGGACGCCGTTCATGGGCGTGCGCAGCTCGTGGCTCATGATGGCCAGGAACTGGCTCTTGGCGCGGGCCGAGGCGAGAGCCTGGGTACGGCTGTCGCTCAGGGCGCGGGCCTGTTCGGCCAGCTCGGCGTTCTGGCTGCGCTGCTGTTCGTTGACGGCCTGGAGCAGGGAGACGGCGGTGCCGATACCCCGATAGCGTCCGCCGCGTGTGACGATAAACCCGCGCATCAGCGAGCCGGGGCCGCTCTTGATCAGGATGTCGCAGAAGGCGTCGATGCGGACACCGGCGTCGACGACGGCCGGCTCCGGATCCATCACATGGGAGACGGGGCGATTTGCGTAGAGGGCGTGGCCATAGGGACCGGCGATCTTGAGCAGGAAGGCGTTGCGTTCGATCAGACCGACCGGGCGGTCGTTCTCGACGACCGGGATGACGAGCGTGTCCGGCTCGCGCTGGAAGCGTGCGAAGACCTCGGCCGCCGAGGTCGTCGGCAGCACGGGCTCGGCGCGTTCCGTCAGAACTTCGATCGTCGGCATACTGGCCGAAACTCCCTGATACCGGTGGACAATGCGGGATAACCGTTTGCAAAAGCGTTAAGTCGCAAAAAAGTCTGCTTTCGCCACCTGGGTGGTCTCTTTTGCGGTGACGACTGGTCTGGTGTAGAGACCTGAAACCCTATTCATCCTTGTACTGAATCCGATGCGCGCGGCCGAAAGGCCGACCGCAGGCCCGTCATGACCGATACTCAAATGCCGTCCCCGGCCGCCGACACCGCCCACGACGCCCTGGTCCTGTTCTCGGGCGGGCAGGACAGCGCCACCTGCCTGGCCTGGGCGCTGGAACGCTACGAGCGGGTTGAGACGGTCGGCTTCGACTATGGCCAGCGGCACGCGGTCGAGATGGCTGCGCGGCTGAAGGTGCGCGAGGGCATGATGGATGTCCTGCCCAGGTTCGCGGACCGGCTGGGGCCGGACCATGTGATCGACCTGACCGGCTTCGGGGCCATCGGTGAGACCGCGATGACCACGGATCGCGCCATCGAGATCGGCGCGCGGGGCCTGCCAAACACCTTCGTGCCGGGGCGCAATCTGGTGTTCCTGACCTGCGCCGCTGCGCTGGCGGACCGGCGCGGGCTGGCGGTTCTGGTGGGCGGCATGTGCGAGACGGACTTCTCAGGCTATCCCGACTGTCGACGCGAGACGATCAACGCCATGGAGCGGGCGCTGACCCTGGGCCTCGACAAGCCGTCGCCGATCGAGACGCCGCTGATGGACCTGACCAAGGCCCAAACCTGGGAACTGGCGCACGGCATCGGCGGCGACGCCCTGATCGATCTGATCGTGGATGAGTCCCACACCTGCTATCGCGGCGACCGCACCCACCGGCACGACTGGGGCTACGGCTGCGCCGACTGCCCGGCCTGCGCGCTGCGCGCCGCCGGCTGGCGCGAGTGGCTGGCCTCGCGATGACCTATTCGGTCAAGGAGACCTTCCTGACGGTGCAGGGGGAGGGCGGTCAGGCGGGACGTCCGGCGGTCTTCCTGCGCTTCGCGGGCTGCAATCTGTGGAGTGGACGCGAGCAGGACCGTGCCACAGCCGTCTGCACCTTCTGCGACACCGAGTTCGTCGGCACGGACGGCGACGGGGGCGGCAAGTTCAGAACGGCGCTGGCGCTGGCGGATCATGTCGCGTCGATGTGGATCGGCCGCGAGGGTGATCCGAAACTGGTCGTCTGCACGGGCGGGGAGCCGCTGCTGCAACTGGACTCGCCCCTGATCGCCGCCCTGCACGCGGGCGGCTTCGATATCGCGGTGGAGACCAACGGCACCCTGCCTGCGCCCGACGGCATCGACTGGATCTGCGTCAGTCCCAAAGCCGCAGCGCCCGTGGTCCAGACCTCGGGCCAGGAGCTGAAACTGGTCTATCCGCAGGCGCTCGCCATGCCTGGGCAGTTTGACGAGCTGGATTTCGAACGCTTCTGGCTTCAGCCCATGGACGGACCGGATCAGGCGGCCAATACGGCGGCGGCCATGGACTATTGCCTGCGCCACCCGAAATGGCGGCTCAGTGTCCAGACGCACAAATACATCGGGGTGCGCTGATTAGCAGCGCTGGCCGTTGGCGCGGCGCTGTTCGCAGCGGCGCTGCTCACGCTCGTAGTCGCGCTGTTCGCGCTCGCGGCGGGCGCGGGTTTCCTCGTCCGAGGTGGTGACAGCGTCGACGCCCGCGCCGACGACCGCGCCCGTGGCCCGGGCCGTTCCGCCGACGATGGCGCCGGCCGTGCCGACCACGGCGCCGACCAGACAGCCCTGCAGCATCAGCGAACCCGCCAGGACGGCGGCGAGGGCGGCAGTGCGGGACAGCATCTGGATCATGGCGCGCATCTAGCCCGAACAGGGTGAACGGAAGATGACCCATTTGTATGGGGCGTCATCGCTATCGGAAACAGATGGTCGAGCTTGTAGATCGCGGCGGTGATCACCCTGGTGCTGGCGATCAAGGTCGGCATCACGCTCGTCGTCATGGGCGAACGGTTCCTGCCCGCGATCTATCTTTAGCTGGAGGGAGATTCAGCCGACCTGGGCGCGGTGCCTGAGCATGGCGTCGGCCAGAACGCAGGCGGCCATGGCCTCGACCACCGGAACGCCGCGCAGGGCGACGCAGGGGTCGTGGCGGCCTTTGGTGCGGACATCGGTCTCAAGCCCGTCACGGGTCACCGTCTGGCGCGGCGTGAGGATGGAGGAGGTCGGCTTGAAGGCCACGCGGGCGGTCAGGGGCTGTCCCGTCGAGATGCCGCCCAGCACGCCGCCCGCGTTGTTCGAACCGAATACGATCTGGCCGTTCTCGCCCAGTCGCATCTGGTCGGCGTTGTCCTCGCCCGACAGCTCGGCTGAACCGAAGCCCGCGCCGATCTCGACACCCTTGACCGCATTGATCGACATCATGGCGGCGGCCAGTTCGGCGTCGAGCTTGCCATAGAGGGGCGCGCCCCAACCGGCGGGAACGCCCGTGACATCGAGCGCCACGACGGCGCCGATGGAGGAGCCCGCCTTGCGCACCCCGTCGAGGTAGGCTTCCCACTCCGGCACGATCTCGGTCGAGGCGGCGAACAGGGGATTGTCGTAAACGGCCGAGAAGTCGACCGCCTCGGGCGCGATCCTGTGCGGGCCCAACTGAACGACCCCGGCGCGGACAATGATGCCGTCGCCCAGCACCCGACGCGCCACGGCCCCGGCGGCGACGCGGCTGGCGGTTTCGCGCGCTGAGGAACGACCGCCACCGCGATGGTCGCGGACGCCGTATTTGGTCTGGTAGGTCAGGTCGGCATGGCCGGGGCGATAGGCGCGGGCGATCTCGCCGTAGTCCCTGGAGCGGGCGTCGACGTTGTCGATGTGGATGGCGATGGGCGCGCCGGTGGTCACCTGACCCGCGCCGTCATCGAAGACGCCGGACAGGATGCGGGCGACGTCGGTTTCCTGGCGTTGGGTAACGAAGCGGCTGCCGCCCGGCTTGCGCCGGTCCAGCCAGGGTTGGAGGTCCGTCTCTGTGAGCGAAATCAACGGCGGACATCCGTCCACGACGCAGCCGATCGCCGGCCCGTGGCTCTCGCCCCAGGTCGTCACGCGGAAGAGGTGGCCGAAGGTGTTGTGAGACATCGCGGCTCCCGCTTAGGCCGCCAGGCGGTCCGGCGTCCAGACGCGGGTGAAGCGGGCCAACAGGTCCTCGGCGGCCGAGGGGGCGTCCCCGGACGGCTTGAGCGACACGAACAGATGCCCCTCCGGCCGAGCGCCGCGCGCCGGCAGGCCGAGACCGCGCAGCCGCAGACGGACCGGATCGGTCAGGCCGGGCGCGACCCAGGCGCCGCGAAGCCCGGCATGGGTCTCGATCTCGACACGGCCGCCGTCGGCCAGCAGCCGCTCGGGCACGGGCCAGCTCATGTAGAGGTCGTCGCCCATGGCGGCGAGACCGTCGGCTGCGCGGATCAGCACCGGCAGATAGAGGTCGGACCCGTCCGTCGCCGCAGCCCTCAGGCGCAGATATTCGCCGGTCCGCATTCCGGCGGGGGCATGAACGCGCAGCTGTCTGTCGCCGAGGCGCAGCATCGTCCGGGCGCCTGCGAGGGCCTGCAGCGGGGTCAGGCCCACGACCGGAAGCGCGACTGGGCGCTGGACGGGCGCAGCTAGGGCGGGGCGGGCGGGGCCCACGGACTGGATCAGGCGATAGGCGGCGATGACCCTGCGGAAGCGGTCGGCGTCGCCGCCGGGCTGTTCGGGTCGGGCGCTCTTGACCGCGAGGCGGAAGGCGCGCGTCACGGCGGCCTGCTCGGCCGGACCGTGCAGGCCCAGGACGGCGAAGGCTTCGTTCAGACTGGGGGCGGGCGCGATCATCCGCTCTATAGGCCGTCGCCATGGTCAATGCCGGGTTAACCGTGCAGGCCGGCCCGGGCCTTGCTATAGGCGCGGCATGAACAACCACGCCATACCGCCCAGCCCGACACGCGAAGAGTACGCCCGCGACTATGCCGCCGCCCTGGCCGCCAACGGGGACGAGACGATCTTCGAGCGCGAGGAGCCGATCGGCCTGTTCATAGAATGGCTGACCGCCGCCAGGGGGCATGAGCCGAATGACGCCAACGCCATGGCCCTGTCGACGGTCGATGCCGACGGCGCGCCGGACAGCCGGATGGTATTGCTGAAGGACGTCGATGGGCGCGGCTTCACCTTCTATTCGAACCGGCAAAGCGCCAAGGGTGTCGAGTTGGACGCCAAGCCACGCGCGGCCCTGTTGTTCCATTGGAAGTCGCTGCGCCGTCAGGTGCGGGTGCGAGGGAGGGTGGAGCCGGTCAGCACCGAAGAGGCTGACGCCTATTTTGCCAGTCGGGCGCGGGAGAGCCGCATCGGGGCCTGGGCCTCGGATCAGTCCCGGCCGCTGGCGAGTCGCGCCGACCTAGAGGCGGCGGTGGCGCGCGAGACGGAGCGGTTCGAGGGTCAGGACGTGCCTCGCCCCGAACGCTGGACCGGCTGGCGGGTGCTCCCGGAGACGGCGGAGTTCTGGCGCGACAGGCCGTTCCGCCTGCATGACCGGCTGCTGTTCACGCGTGACGGCGACGGCTGGGCGCGGACGCGACTGCAGCCCTGACGTCTAGACGCCGTAGCGGGCGAGGAAGGTTTCGACCGCGTCCTCGGCGATCGATTCCGGCGTGCGCGCCGCCTGGACTTCGTCGCCTGTGACCAGGGGCATGAAGAAGACCGGGTGTTCGATCATCCCCATGAGCTGACCGGCGGCCCAGGAGGCCTTTTCGAAGCGCAGGTCTCCGCTCGCGGCCAGGGCGGTCAGCGCCTCCATCAGCGGCAGCCCGAAGTCGTGACGGCCGCGCTCGAAGAAGCCCATGGCCACGTCGCGGAAGCGCGGGCGCTCGGCCATCACCAGCCGGAACACCGACCGCACGAACGGATCGCCCATGAAGCCGGCATAGGCGAGGGCGAACCGGGTCAGCCGGGTGCGCGCGTCGCCCTCCTCCCAGCGAACGCTCTTCATCTGTTCAGAGAAGTCTCCTGACGCATTGGCGATCACCGCCGCGAACAGATCGGCCTTGGACGGGAAGTAGCCATAGAGGGTCGCGGTCGAGACGGAGGTCGCACGGGCGATCGGCTCGATCCGCGTCGCCGCATAGCCCTCCGACATGAAATGGCGTCTGGCCTCGCGTACGATGTTGTCGCGGCGGGGATCGGTGGCCGGGGTCGCGGAGTGAGCTCCGCCTCGTGGCGTAGTGGCGTTCGCTTGCATCAGGCCGTAATCGATAGCCGATATGCTCAAGCTGGCGATGTCATGTCAGAAATCGTCAGGTTTCGACAGGTTTCAGACGCGCCAGCAGCGGATGGGCCAGAACCGGCGCCGCCAGCCGGATTACGGCCTGCGGATCGTCCAGGCGAACGGCCGCCGTCGCGTCGGCGATGATGAAGTGCGCGCGGGTCCGCGAGGGCTCGGTCAGCCGCTCGTGCCCGGGTCGCACTGTCTTCAGGTACTGGTCGATCACCGACTGCGCCGTGCGCCCGCGTTCGGCCTGGTCGCGCAGCAGGCGACGGATGAAACGGATGTCGGCGGGCGTGTCGACGAAGACCCGGATGTCGAACAGGTCCGCCAGCGCCGGGGTGCAGAGAACATGCGTCCCTTCCACGATCACGACGGGCGCGGCCGGGATCGCCTCGCCGTCGGGCTCGCGGCCGTGGTGGATGAAGGAATAGACCGGGGCCGTGACCGGCTTGCCCGCCTTCAGCCGGGCGAGGTCGTCGATCAGCAGGTCGTGATCGCGCGCAGCGACGTCGTCGAAGTCGAAGGTCGCGGCGTCGAAGCCGGGCAGGGAGGCGGCGTCGCGATAGTAGGAGTCCTCGCGCATAAGTGCGGCGACGCCCGGCGGCAGCGACGTAAGCAGCGCCTCGGCCAGAGTGGACTTGCCCGAGCCGGAGCCGCCGGTGATCGCGATCAGAATGGTCATGGCGGGCCTTCTAGAGACCCGCGAGACCTAGCGGAAGAAGCAGGTCAGTCCGGCGTACAGGCTGATGACCGGGCTGTCCGCGGCGGTCGAGGCGAAGAAGCCGCTGATGTCTCCCGCCGAGAACTCGGCTCCGAGCGTCGAATCCTCTTGCATCTCCACGGTGCGGTTGGCGCTGAGGGCCGCGCGGCTCATGCCGACCTCGACGCCGTCGACCGTGCTGAGACCCTCCTGGTCCAGGGTCCAGCCGGCGAACTTGCTGTCCTGGAAGGCCAGCTGCAGGCCGTTGCCGAACTGGGCGAACTGGACCGGGCCGGCGCCGCATTCGCTGTTGGTGGTGACCTCCGGCGCCGCACCGCCGACCGATGCGGCGACAGCGGCGATCACCGTGGCCTGGGGCGTCTCGAAGGGCAGGGCGCGCGCGCCGCCCGCGGCGTCGAAGATGCGCAGGCCTTCGCCCTCGATGGCCAGTCCGCCGATCGACTGGGCCGGAAGCGCCGGGCCTTCCGCCCGCACAGGGTCGGCCGGGGTCGGGGTCGCGGCGGCCGGGGGCTGGGACCGGTCGCACGCGGCGACGGCCACCAGGGCGGCGAGAGCGAGGGCGGTGCGAGGGGCGATACGCATGTCCGGGCGTCCTTACGATGTCTCAGGGGCGGGAACAGACGGCAAAAGTCGGGCGGGTGCAACGGCAAAGCCCTGAACGGCGTTCGGAGCCCCGGGGTCGGAGTGACCTAGCGTCACGTTGCTTATCAGCGGTCACCTCGGCTAGCGTGATGGCAAGCTCCGCATCCAGCCGGAGCAAAGAGGGAATGCGATGCTCGGTTTGATGCAGGACTGGCCGCTGACGGTCGACCGTATCCTGGACCATGCCAAAAATTGGCACGGCCACCGCGAGGTTGTGACACGCTCGGTCGAGGGGCCGATCGTCCGCACGACCTATGCCGAGATCCACAGCCGGGCCCGCAAGGTCTCCAACGTGCTCAAGGACTGGGGCGTGAAGCCGGGCGACCGGATCGCCACCCTGGCCTGGAACACCGGCAAGCATATGGAGGTCTGGTACGGCATCATGGGCATGGGCGCCGTGTGCCACACCCTGAACCCGCGCCTGTTCCCCGAACAGCTGATCTACATCATCAACCACGCCGAAGACCGGATCATCTTCGTCGACCTGACCTTCGTGCCCCTGCTGGAAGCGGTGCTGCCGCACTGCCCGAGCGTCGAGCGGGTCGTCGTCATGACCGACGAATGGCACATGCCGGCGACCAAACTGCCGAAGGCCGAGTGCTACGAGCAACTGCTGTCGGGCGTGTCCGATGAGTGCGTCTGGGGCGGGTTCGACGAACTGACAGCCTGCGGTCTCTGCTACACCTCGGGCACCACGGGGAATCCCAAGGGCGTCCTGTATTCGCACCGGTCCAACTTCATCCACACCCTGATGGGGATGCAGACCACGGTCCTCGGCGCGACGCCGAAGGAAGTGATCCTGCCGGTCGTGCCGATGTTCCACGCCAACGCCTGGGGCATTGCCTTCGCCGGTCCTGCCTCGGGCGCGCGCCTGATCATGCCGGGCGCGCGGATGGACGGCGCGGCCATCTATGAGTTGATCGAGAGCGAACAGGTTACCTTCTCGGCCGCCGTGCCGACCGTCTGGCAAGGCCTGTTGACCCACCTGCGCGAGAACAATCTGAAGATCCCATCAGTCAAGAAGGTGCTGATCGGCGGCTCGGCCGTGCCGGAGAGCCTGATCCGGGCCTTCCACGACGAGTTCGACGTCGATGTGGTCCAGGGCTGGGGCATGACCGAGACCTCTCCCATCGGCACCCTGTCGAACCTGACGCCCGAGCTTGAGGCCCTGCCTTACGATGAGAGCATGAAGTGGCGCGTCAAACAGGGCATTCCGCCCCTGGGCGTCGAGTTGAAGCTGAAGAACTACGCCGGTCAGGAGATGCCGCACGACGGTACAACCTTCGGCCGCCTGATGATCAAGGGCCCGACCATCGCCAAGGGCTATTTCAAGGACGAGGGCGGCGACATCCTCGACCACGAGGGCTTCTTCGACACCGGCGACGTTTCGACCGTCGACGAGCACGGCTTCATGCAGATCACCGACCGGGCCAAGGACGTGATCAAGTCGGGCGGCGAGTGGATCTCCTCGATCGAGATCGAGAACATCGCCGTGGGTCACCCCAAGGTGGAACTGGCCGCCGTCATCGGCGCGGCCCACCCCAAGTGGGACGAACGGCCCGTTCTGGTCATCAAGCTGAAGCCCGGCGAGACCCAGCACAAGCAGGAGCATCTCGACTTCCTGGTCGGCAAGATCGCCAAATGGTGGATGCCGGACGACGTGGTCTTCGTGGACGACATCCCGCTGGGCGCGACGGGCAAGATCGACAAGAAGACCCTGCGAGAGCAGCTGAAAGACTATCGGCTGCCCACCGCCGTCGCACCCGAGCGAGTCTGAGCCATGGCCAGAGGCCCGCGACCGCGATTGAAGGGCGGCATGGTCAAGGTGCGGGTCGCCATGGGGCTGGCCGTGCTGGCTCCGCTGATCACGTTCATCGCGCTTCTGCTGACGCGCAATGGCATCGTCTCGCTGGAGTTCGGTCTCGACCTGCTGGCGATGCAGGTCGCCCAGATCGTGTCATGGGCGGCGCTGGCCTTCACCATCCTGTCGCTGGGGCTGTCCTTGCCGCAGTTCCGCAGGCTGGGTCTGATCAGCGTCGCCATCGTGATCGTCTGCGCCGTCGTCTCGGCCGCCTTCTTCGTCCAGTCCCGAGCCATCGCGCTTGCGGGGCCGCTTGACGTCTCCACCGACCTGACCGAGCCCCCGGCGGTGGCGGGCGTGACCGGATCGCCCCAGGCCTGTCCGGGAACAACGGCGGTCATGACCCAGGTCGCCCCGGCACAGGCCACCGCTGCGCTTCAGACCGCAGGCTTCTCGGTCACCGAATCCCAGCTGTTCCGCTCACGCGGGGTTCGCGACGGCTTCTGGTTCGGCATGGGGCACGAGGCGGTCATCCGCATCCGTCCGGATCGCACCGACGTCCGGGTCGTGGCGCGCTATGCCCACACCGACGGCGGCGCAACCTGCCGGATCGCCTCTAAGCTGATCGCCGCGCTTCAGGCCGCGCCGTAGGTCAAACCGAGCCCCGGGGCCTCGTCGACGGTCAGCCGGCCTTCGTCGACCAGTTTAATCAGGTGGGCCAGCACGGACAGGCTCGCCGCCGGCCATAGCCGCTGGTCCACGGCGGCGTAGAGAGCCGGGACAATCTCAGCGATCGTGCGGTCTCCCGCGCGCACCCGCGTCAGGATCTGGGCCTCGCGCTCCAGCCGGTGCGCTCTATAGGCGGCGAGGAAGGGCGCGACGTCGGTGACGGGCGCCCCATGCGTCGGCCACAGGGCCGAGAACCCCGCCGCGATCACCGCGTCCAGGCTGCGCATATAGGCCGACATGTTGCCGTCCGGCGGCGCGATCACGGTCGTCGACCAGCCCATGACGTGATCGCCGCAGAACAGGGCGTTCTCCTCCTCCAGCACGAAGGCCATGTGGTTGGAGGTGTGCCCCGGCGTCGCCAGGGCCGCCATCGTCCAGCCGTCGCCCGCGATCCTTTCGCCGCCTGACAGGATCGTGTCGGGCGCGAACACCTCGTCCTCTTCCTCGTCGAGCGTCCCTGAGGCATGGGTCTGACGGGCCGGTGGGCGCATGGCCAGCACCGGCGCCCCGACCCGATCGGCGAACGGCCGGGCGAGGGGAGAGTGGTCGCGGTGGGTGTGGGTCACCAGCACATGGCTGACGGTCCGGCCCTCGACCGCGGCCAGCAAGGCCTCCCGGTGCGAGTCGTCGATCGGTCCCGGGTCGATCACAGCGACCGACGCGCCGTCCTCCGGCGGCCCGACGATGTAGGTTCCCGTGCCGGTAAACGTGAAAGGTCCCGGGTTGTCGCAGATCACGCGCTGGATCAGGGGCGAGACCTGATCGCGCCGCCCGTAGGCGAAGTCGAACGCGCGCACGAACGGGATCACGACGCTGTCTCCGAAAACCGGCGCGGACCTTGCCTTAACGAGAGGTAAACCCCTCCCGGAGCGTCCCCAGTGACCCGCAGCATCGTCTTCACTGTCTCAAATCGGCTCCAGCCCATCGCGGCGGCGATCCTGTGTCTCATGACGGCGCAACTTGTACTCGCGTCCTGCGGCGATCCTGAACCGATTCCCTACGCGACCCGGGTGGCGATCCAGCGCTAAGGAGGGCCAGCGCTCAGGGGCCCGACCCTAGAGCGGCAGCCGGCTGAGGTCGTAGCCGGCGTTGGCGGCGGCCTCCCGCAACGCGTCCGGCCCGGCCCGATCCAGCGCCCGCATCGCCAGCGCCCAGGTCACCGTCGAGCGCGTGCCCGATCGGCAATACATCAACACGGGTTCGCCGGCCTCAAGCGCCGCGGCTACGGCGCGGACCGCGTCCGGTCCCGGCATGCCCGCCACGGGCGCGTGGACATAGTCGAGACCCGCCGCCAGGACCGCGCCTTCCATCTCGGCGGAGGACGGCTGACCCGCCTCCTCGCCGTCCGGACGGTTGTTGACGATCAGCCGCACCCCCATCGCCTGGACCTCGGCCAAATCCTCAAAGGCGATCTGCGGTGCGGCCCAGATGCCCGGGGCCAGAGGGCGGGGTGAGAACATGATGGGCGCCTTTCGGTTCGGTGACCTGAAGGTGAAGTCGGGACGGCGTCAACGTGTCCTGAATGCGACACTGATGGGGCTGAAACATTACACAGGAGTAATAGCGGTAGCGCGGCAAAGTTCATCGGGCCTAACGTTGCATCAGTCCTGCGACAATGTGAGTCGCGCGATGACCAGTCGGTGCGGCGGAGGGCTGCGCCATCGTTTCAGGAGAACGATTTTGAGAATCCAATCCATTCGGCAGCGCATGCTCGCCACCACGATGATGGGAGGCGTAGCCCTCGCGGCGCTCGCAGCCCTGCCCGTGGTCGCACTGGTCGCGCCGACCACCGCTCTGGCCCAGTCCCAGACCGGCTCGCTGCGTATCGCCGTGACCGGCGACAACGGCCCCCTGTCGGGCGCGACCGTGATGGTCAGCTCGCCTGACAGCCTGGTGAGCCGCTCCGGCGTGACCGACGCCGACGGCCGCGTCCGTATCGCCAACCTGGACCCCGCCACCAACTACACCGTCGCCGTCTCGGCTGCGGGCTATTCGGACTTCAGCGCCCAGAACGTCGCCGTCGTCACCGGCCGTGACCTGTCGCTCGGCTACGTGCTGATCGGCGGCACGGGCCCGTCGAACGCCAGCAACGTCGACGACATCATCGTGACCGGCACCTCGCTGGCCGCCATCGACGTGACCTCGGCCACCGTCGGCACCACCCTGACGCTGGACGTCGTGGAATCGCTGCCTACCGGCCGTAGCTACCAGTCGTACCTGCAGCTGATCCCGGGCGTGAAGCCGGGCGGCGGCAACCCCTCGTCGCGCTCGGGCGTCAACTATTCGGACGTCGGCGGCACCATCGGCACCTCGACCGACAACGTCTACTACCTGGACGGCGTGGACGTGACCGACCCGGCCACGGGCACCTTCGGTTCGAACTTCAACTCTGAAATCATTCAGGAACAACAGGTCATCGTGGGCGGCGTTCCCGCTCAGTACGCCGGTGGTTCCGGCCTGATCTCGACCGTCGTCACCAAGTCGGGTTCGAACGACTGGCACGGCTCGCTGAACTACTACCTCCAGAACGATGGTCTGGTCGCCAACGACCAGCACAGAACCTCGGGCGGCTTCAGCACCTACGACTCAGCTGTCACCCTGGGCGGCCCGCTCCTGCGCGATCGCCTGTGGTTCTTCGGTTCGTACCAGAAGAAGCATCGTGAAGACGAAGTCCTGGATCCGACGACCGGCGCCGTTCGCCGTTCCGTCGCCAACGACTCCGAGCTCTATTTCGGCAAACTCACCTGGCAGGTCACCGACGATGATCGTCTGAGCGCCAGCTTCTTCAGCGACCCGACGGAAATCTCGGGTTCCTCGAACCCGACGGTGCTGAACAATCGAGACCGCACCCAAATCCAGGGCGGCGACAACTACCGGTTCGACTACACCCGCACCTGGAACGACCTGCTGGTCAACGCCTACTACTTCAAGCACGAAGGCGAAGTCAGCCAGTTGGCGGCCGATCAATCGGTCCGGGACAACGTGACATTCCGTGGGGCCGGCTCGACCCTGGCCCAGCGCTCGCTGGGCGGCTTCGGCTCGAACAGCGAAACCCATCGCGATCGTGCAGAGTTCGGCGTGAACCTGGAATACTTCCTGGACACGTCCTGGGGCACGCACACCTTCAAGGCGGGCTACACCAACTCGGAAAACACCTTCTCCAGCAACTCGACGGTTCCGGGCGGCGCGACCTACACCTCGATCGCTCTCGCCAACGCCGGCGCGACCTTCCTGGACTACACCACTGCCGCCTCGGGCTGGACGGCTCGTCCGTTCGCCTCGACCGATGTGCCGCGGATCATCGCCGCTGCCGCAACCAATGCCGGCGCGCGCGCCGCGCTGGACACCGACAACAACGGCACGATCACGACGGCGGAAGTGAACGCCTATCGGTTCACCAACACCGCAGGCAACCCGTACGGCAACGTCAACGCCTACCGCGCCGTGCGCTCGGTCAATGCGCCTTACTCGGTGCAGAGCAAGGGCCAGACCGCCTACTTCCAGGACACCTGGACGTTGAACCAGTTGACCGTGAACGCCGGCGTTCGCGCCGAGGAGTGGTCGCATTACAGCTCGGGCGGCGACAAGCTGTTCACGTTCGAGTGGGAACTGGCCCCGCGCCTCAGCGTGGTCTACGACCTGTTCGGCGACGGTCGCTCGAAGATCTTCGGCTTCGCCGGTCGCTACTATGACCCGATCCGCAACGACATGACCAACTTCGCGGGCAACCTGTCGGGCCCGATCACGGACGAGCAGATCAACGTCGCCGGCAACTGGGTCACGTTCCGGACCCGCGGC
This sequence comes from Brevundimonas sp. TWP2-3-4b1, assembly GCF_049897665.1. Taxonomy (NCBI): domain Bacteria; kingdom Pseudomonadati; phylum Pseudomonadota; class Alphaproteobacteria; order Caulobacterales; family Caulobacteraceae; genus Brevundimonas; species Brevundimonas sp. TWP2-3-4b1. The sequence goes on from NZ_JAFCWQ010000021.1 coordinate 38,348, forward strand.
GGCGCCGTTGTGCCGGACTCGGTCTTCGGTCCGTCGACCAAGACGCCCTATACCGACGAGTTCCTGATCGGTTACTCGACGACCTTCGGCTCCGACATCGGCCTGACCGTCTCGGCCACCCGTCGTCAGACGCGTGACATCTTCGAGGACTACGATCTGGCGATCTTCTCGGATCCGAACGCCCGTGCGATCGACGGCGACCCTGTCGATCCGACCGCCTCGGGCGTCGCCTTCCCAGGCTCGCCCTTCTACCTGCCGTACTCGTACTTCGGCTTCACCAGTGTTCCCAATGCCAACTACATCCTGGGCACTCTGGCCGGCGGCGAGCGCAACTACACCGGCTTCGAAGTCACTCTGACGAAGTTCAAGACCGACAACTGGAACGGTCAGCTGTCGTACACCTACAATGACGCTGAGGGTAACACGAACTCGGACGGTAACGCCGACTTCCAGGGCGACGTGATCTTCCTCGATCCGCGCGCGCCGAATACATACGGACCGCAACCGGGCAACATTGAACACCTGTTTAAGGCCTATGGTTCGTACGACTTCGACTTCGGTCTGCAGATGTCTGGTGTGTTCAACTGGAACAGCGGCGCGATCTACACGCCAGCTCAGTCGGTCAGCGGCCGTTACTTTGCCCCGCAAGCCTCGACCACCTCGGTGTTCGGCGGCGTGCAGGAATACTATCTGTTGCCAGGTGGTATCGGTTCGGAAACCGGACCGTCCTACGCCACCTTCGACATGCGCCTTAAGTATGTGAAGGATCTGCCGATCGGTGAAGCCGAGTTCTTCCTCGACGTCTTCAACGTGCTGGACCAACAGTCCGCCACGGACGAGATGAAGCTGATCAGCGGCGACGGCGTCTATCGGTTCCAGGAGGCAAACGCGTGGGTTGCCCCCCGCCGCGCCTACCTGGGCGTCCGCTACTCCTTCTAAGCGAAACTGCAGGGATGCCGGCCTCGGGCTGGCATCCCACGGGCTCCGGCCCGACGACTTGGCTGCATGAGCATGACTGGGCGGCGGATCTTCAGGTCCGCCGCCCTTTTTTTTCGGACAACGGGCGCCGCAGAAAAACCATTGCGACGCTTCACGCGTTGGGTGGGGCGATACCCCTGAACAGAGATCACGGACCGTCCATGCGCCTTCGTCTTGCCGCCTCGCTCCTCGTCCTGACCCTCGCCGTTCAGTCCGGGGCCGCGGCGCCCGCCTTCGCCCAACAGGATGACGGCCCGGTCGTCACCGCCCGCGATGCCGGAGAGAGCGTCGATGCGCTGCGGGCGCGCGAGGCCATCGCCTATGAGACGCCCCTGCCGCGCGGCGCGCCGGAACAGGACTATCCTCTGGTGGCCTGGTGCGCGGCCCTGGTGGAGGGGCATATCGCGCTCGGCCGCAGCCTGACGAGCGCCGACGATCTCGATCGCGACATTATCCGTCTGGGCGGGCTGGAGGCGGCGGACTTCCGGGACGCTCTCCGCGCCGGCCAGAGCCGCCAGACCCCCGCGACCCTCGCGGCCGCCCGCGCGGCCGAGGCCGACGCCGCCGCCAAATGGGTTCCCTTGCAGGCGCAGGAGGACGAACGCGCCCGGAGCGAAGCCTTCGGCCTGTTCTTCGGCCTGCCGGGCCGCTGCGAACACGCCGCCCGCCGGGTGCGCGAGAACATCACGACGCCGCCGGTGACCCTGGATCAGGCCGGTCTGGATGAGGTGGGCGTGCCGAAGGCGGAGTAACGCCCTTCTCCCGCAAGGGGAGAAGGATCCTCAGGCCGCCGCCACCCTCGGCGCGGCGCCCGGTTCGTAGTTCAGGATCGGCGACAGCCAGCGTTCGGCGGTCGCGACGTCCCAGCCCTTGCGGGCCGCATAGTCCTCGATCTGATCCAGATCGATCTTGCCGACGCCGAAATAGTGGCTGCCGGGGTGGCCGAAATAGAGGCCCGAGACCGAAGCCGGCGGCGTCATGGCGAAGCTTTCGGTCAGGGCCATGCCGGCGTTCTGTTCGGCCTGAAGCAGGCGGAACAGGGTGGCCTTCTCGGTGTGATCGGGCTGGGCCGGATAGCCGGGCGCCGGGCGGATGCCCTGGTACTGCTCGGCGATCAGCTCATCGACCGAGGCCGCCTCGTCTGCGGCGTAGCCCCACAGCTGGGTGCGGACCTCCTTGTGCAGTCGTTCGGCGAAGGCCTCGGCCAGACGGTCCGCCAGGGCCGAGGCCATGATGGCGGAATAGTCGTCGCCCGCGTCCTTGAACCGCTTCGAGGCCTCCAGTTCGCCGTGGCCCGTGGTGACCGCGAAGGCGCCGATGTAATCCTGGCCCTCTTCGGCCACGAAATCGGACAGGGCCAGGTTCGGCTTGCCGTTCGATTTCCTGATCTGCTGACGCAGGGTGTGGAAGCGGGCGATTTCCTCGGTCCGGCTCTCGTCGGCGTAGACGGCCACGTCGTCGCCCACGGCGTTGGCCGGCCAGAAGCCGACCACGCCCCTGGCGGTGAACCACTTCTCGTCGATGATCCGCTTCAGCATCTCCTGCGCGTCGGCGAACAGGTCCTTGGCCGCCTCGCCCACGATCTCGTCCTCGAGGATCAGCGGATAGCGGCCGATCAGCTCCCAGCTGGCGAAAAAGGGCGTCCAGTCGATATGGTCGGCGAGGTCCTGAAGGTCCCAGCTGTCGAAGGCCCTCACGCCGATGAAGGACGGCCTGCCGGGCATGGTCTGGGTCGGGTCGATGTTGAACCGGTTCTCGCGGGCCTGGGGCAGGGTCGCGCGGGCCTTGACCTCCTGGCCCCGCGCGTACTGTTCGCGGATGCGGATGTATTCGTCGCGGGTGACGGCCTCGTTCTTCGCCCGCTCGGTCTTCGACAACAGGCCCGAGACCACGCCCACGGCGCGCGAGGCGTCAATGACATAGGTGGTCGAACCGCTTTGATAGCCGGGCTCGATCTTGACGGCCGTATGGGTCCGGCTGGTCGTCGCTCCGCCGATCAACAGGGGGATGTCGAAGCCGCGCCGCTGCATCTCTCGCGCCACGAACACCATTTCGTCCAGAGACGGGGTGATCAGGCCGGACAGGCCGACGATGTCCACCTTGTGCTCGATCGCGGCGTCCAGGATTCGGTCGGCCGGGACCATGACGCCCAGGTCGATGACCTCGTAATTGTTACACTGCAGGACCACGCCGACGATGTTCTTGCCGATGTCGTGGACGTCGCCCTTGACCGTGGCCATCAGGATGCGGCCGGCCTGCTCGCGCGGCTTGCCGGCCTTTTCAGCCTCCATGAAGGGCTCCAGCCAGGCCACGGCCTGTTTCATGACGCGGGCCGACTTCACCACCTGCGGGAGGAACATCTTGCCTGAGCCGAACAGGTCGCCGACGACGTTCATCCCGTCCATCAGCGGGCCTTCGATGACGTGCAGGGGGCGGTCGAACGACAGGCGAGCCTCCTCGGTGTCGGCGTCGATGAAGGTCGTGATGCCGTTGACCAGGGCGTGTTCGATCCGTTTGCCGACGGGCTGGTCGCGCCACTTCAGATCGACGACGCGCGCCACGCCCTTGTCGCCCTTATAGTTGGGGGCGAGGTCGACCAGCCGTTCGGTGTTGGAGACATTGGTCCGCTGCGGGCGATTGAGGATCACATCCTCGACGGCCTCGCACAGGGTCGGCTCGATGTCGGTATAGACCGGCAGGTCGCCGGCATTGACGATGCCCATGTCCATGCCCGCCGCGATGGCGTGGTACAGGAAGACCGAGTGTATCGCCCGGCGCACGGGTTCGTTGCCGCGGAAGCTGAACGAGACGTTCGACACCCCGCCCGAGATCCGGGCGTAGGGCAGGGTGGCCTTGATGACCTTGACCGCCTCGATGAAGTCGACGGCGTAGTTGTCGTGCTCCTCGATCCCCGTCGCCACGGCGAAGATATTGGGGTCGAAGATGATGTCCTCGGGCGGGAAGCCGACCTCGTCCACCAAAATGCGATAGGCGCGGGTGCAGATCTCGATCTTGCGCGCGGCAGTGTCGGCCTGGCCCACCTCGTCGAAGGCCATGACCACCACGGCGGCGCCGTAGCGCAGGCAACTGACGGCCTGTTTCCGGAAGGCGTCCTCGCCCTCCTTCATCGAGATCGAGTTGACGATCGGCTTGCCCTGGACGCACTTCAGGCCCGCCTCGATCACCTCCCATTTGGACGAGTCGATCATCACCGGCACGCGGGCGATGTCGGGCTCGGCCGCGATAAGGTTCAGGAAGGTGATCATCGCCTGCTTCGAATCGAGCAGGCCTTCGTCCATGTTGATGTCGATGACCTGGGCGCCGGCCTCGACCTGCTGGCGCGCGACGGTGAGGGCGGCGGAGTAGTCGCCGTCGATGACCAGCTTCTTGAATTTGGCCGAACCGGTGACGTTGGTCCGCTCGCCGACGTTGATGAAGACAGGGCGCATCAGGCTACCAGTTCGAAAGGCTCGAGACCCGACAGGCGCATCGCCACCGGCCGCTCGGGGATTTCCCGCGTCGGCAGTTTCGCGACCGCATCTGCGGTGTGTTTGATGTGGTCGGGCGTCGTGCCGCAGCAGCCGCCGACGATGTTGACCAGACCGGACGCAGCCCATTCCTCAATCGAGTGGGCGGTCTCGTGCGGCTCCTCGTCGTACTGGCCCATCGCATTGGGCAGGCCGGCATTGGGATAGGCGGCGACCAGGGTGTCGGCGACGCGGCTCAGTTCGGCGATGAACGGTCGCATCAGGTCGGCCCCCAGCGCGCAGTTGAAGCCGACGGCGAAAGGCTTGGCGTGGCGCACGCTGTTCCAGAAGGCCTCGGCCGTCTGGCCCGACAGGGTCCGGCCCGAGCGGTCGGTGATGGTGCCCGAGATCCAGATCGGCAGGGCCTCCATGCCCTCGTCCTCGAGGTCCTTGATCGCCTTGATGCAGGCCTTGCAGTTCAGCGTGTCGGTGATGGTTTCGATCAGATACAGGTCGACGCCGCCCGCGTTCAGGGCGCGGATCTGATGGCGATAGGCGTCATAGACCTGGTCGAAGGTGACCAGGCGCGCGCCGGGGTCGTTCACGTCCGACGACATCGACAGCATCTTGTTCAGCGGCCCGATCGAACCGGCGGCGAAGCGCGGCTTGTGCGGCTGCTTTTCGGTCCAGCGGTCAGCGGCGGCGCGGGCCAGTTTCGCACCCTCCAGATTGATGTCCCACACCGCCTGTTCATCCAGCTTGTAGTCGTCCTGGGCGATGATGGTGCCGGAGAAGGTATTGGTCTCCGAGATGTCTGCGCCGGCGGCGAAATACTGGTCGTGAAGGTCGGCGATGACATCCGGGCGGGTGATGCACAGGATGTCGTTGTTGCCCTTCATCTGGTCCTTTTCGTTATAGCCATTGGCCTCGACGAAGCGGTCGCCGCGGAAGTCGGCTTCGTCGAGCCCGACGCGCTGGATCATCACGCCCCACGATCCGTCGAGGACGAGGATGCGTTCCCTGGCCGCCTTGTGCAGGGCGGCGATGCGTTCGGCGCGGGTCATGCCAGGCCTCCCCCGACGGGGGAGGATTGTTCGCGGACACCGAGGACGCGGCAGATCGCATAGACCAGGTCGGCGCGGTTCAATGTGTAGAAGTGGAAGTCAGAGAAGCCCTCTTCCTGCAGACGGGCGCAGGTCTCGGCGGCGACGGAGGCGGCCAGCAGCTTGCGGGTCTCGGGGTCGTCGTCGAGGCCTTCGAAGTGGGCGGCCAACCAGCCGGGCACAGAGGCGCCGCACGATCCGCACATCCGCACCAGGCCGGCGAAGTTCGACACCGGCATGATCCCGGGGATCAGGGGGATGGTCACGCCCGCCGCCCGCACCCGGTCGTGGAAGCGCAGGAAGGCGTCGATGTCGAAGAAGAACTGGCTGACCGCGCGGGTCGCCCCGGCGTCGATCTTGGCCTTCAGCACGTCGATGTCGTGGTCGATGGACGGGCTTTCCGGATGCCGTTCCGGATAGACGCCGACCGTGACGTCGAAGCCGCCGACGCGGCTGATCGCCTTGGTCAGTTCGGTCGCGTTGGCATAGCCGTCCGCGCGCGGCTGATAGGCGCCGCCGATGCCGTCCGCGCCCGGCGGATCGCCGCGCAGGGCCACGATATGGTTCACGCCGATGGACTTGTAGTCGCGGATCACCTCATCGACCTCCTCACGGCTGGCATCGACGCAGGTCAGGTGGGCGGCGGGCTTCAGCGTCGTCTCGTTCAGCATCCGCTGAACGGTCCGGTGGGTCCGCTCGCGGGTCGAGCCGCCGGCGCCGTAGGTCACCGAGACGAACGCGGGGTTCAACGGCTCCAGCCGGCGCACCGCCTGCCACAGGGTCTCCTCGGCCTTGTCGGTCTTGGGTGGGAAGAACTCGAACGAGACGCGCACCGGATTGGCGTTCTGGCCCGCGCGGGCGACCGGTCCCAGCGGCGACAGCAGCAAGGCGCGGGCCTCGGCGAGCGGAGAAACTGTAGCGGCCATCAGGCGAGGTTCCTTAGAGCGTGGGCCCTTGATGCGACGGCAGGTCGTGTCGCGGTCCAGATGGTGACGGTCAGCCCGGCCGTGTCGGGGGGCAGGGCGATGGAGGCGGAGGCGTCCAGGCCGGCCTCGGCCAGCCAGCGCCCGATCTCGTCGTCGGCGAAGCCCAGCCTGCGATGCTGGTGCTCCTCGCGCAGCCGCTCGAGGTCATGCGGCGCGAAATCGACGATCAGCAGCTTGCCGCCGGGTGACACCAGCCGCGCCGCCTCGGCCACCGCAGCACCCGGATCGGCGAGGTAGTGCAACACCTGGTGCACCAGCACCAGATCCGCCGAACCGGCGGGCAGTCGCGTCGCGAAGATGTCGCCATGGCGCAGCTCGACCTTCTCCAGGCCCGCCTTGACGACATTGGCCCGGGCGATGTTGAGCATATTCTGCGACAGGTCGAGGCCGATCGACATCTTCGCCTTCTTGCCCAGGAGCGTCAGCATCCGGCCCGAACCGGTACCCAGGTCGACGACCCGTTCGAACGGTCCCGGCCCGGCGGCGCGCTCGATCGCGCTCTCCACCGCCGTCTCGGACACATAGAGGGAGCGGATGTGATCCCAGCTCGGCGCGACCTGCTCGAAATAGGCGGCGGCGGCGGTGGCCCGCTCGTCGCGCACGGCCTCCAGCCGCCCGTGATCCGCCTCGCCTTCGCCGTCGTCCAGCAGGTCCAGCACCGTGTCGATCAGCCGCCGGGCCAGCAGCTCGTGCGAGACGCGGTAGAAGACGCGGGCACCGTCCGGGAATCGCTCGATCAGGCCGGCGTCGGCCATCAGCTTGAGGTGACGCGACACGCGCGGCTGGCTCTGCTCCAGGACCCGGCTCAGCTCCATCACCGACAGTTCCTCGCCGGCCAGCAGCGACAGGATGCGCAGACGCGTCGGCTCGCCGGCGGCGCGCAGGGCTTCGACAGTCTGATCAGCGGTCAGCGACATTGGGTAATCATATAAGGATATCCTTATATGATGGGAAGACGGAAACCGTCGGTCAGGCCTTCCTCGTCGCGGTCCAAGTCCTGAACCGGACGTGCGCCTTCGACGGCGGTGCGGGTTCCGGCGACGGGGCGTCGGGCAGGGGGGCGAGGCGGCGCTTGTTGACATGTTCGACCGGCGCCTCGGCGATCCTGTCGGGGAACTCGCCGCGGAAATAGAACCGCTGCCACGCCTGTTTGATCGCCTCCGGGTCTCCGGCGGCCATACGGGTATTAAAGTCGGTCCGCACCTGCGACCATTTCCGGTACTGCAGCGCCAGATCGCCCTCGGGGTCCATGCTGGCCCGGACGGGGATGAAGTCTTCGACCCGCCGATGCTGGATCGGCTGCAGGAAACAGAACGGCTCGTCCTTCTCGAACCGGATCACGCCGGGCGCGGTGAAACGCCAGTTCATCGTGAACGGATAGGGCAGCCAGTCCGTCTCGGTCAGACCCTCCAGCGCCTGGATCCCGTGCTTGAACCGGTTCGGCACGCCTGAGGCCCGCATCGCCCAGCCCGGCGGCGTCCGGAACAGCCAGCCGGTGTGAAACGTCAGCACCCCTTCGGTGAAGTGCGAGGCCGCGAAATGATCGAAATAAAGCGCGTCTGCATCGGGCCGGAAGGTGATCGAATCCGCCCCCATCCGACCGTCCCACTCGGCCTCGAACCCGAACGGGCACAGCAGCTCCCACCCCGTGGTGTTGGCCATGGTCAGCGGCAGGCAGCGATACGGATGCCGCCCGGCGAACTCGTCCATCCAGTCGCGCTCGGGCCGGCCGGGAACCATGCGCGGCGGGTCGTCCCGCATCGGATAGCATTCCAGCGTCAGGGCTGTGGTCTGAGCGTCGGCGGCTGCGGCTGCGTCGGTCAATGCAAATAATCTCTGAGAGAGGATGGCTGCACCTTACCCATCCCGTGCATCCCCGCGAAGGCGGGGACCCAGTTCTTTTATGAGGCAGGACGTTTGGGGGCAGCGCTGCGCATGGCCGGGGAAGAGGCCAAAACCTGGGTCCCCGCCTTCGCGGGGATGCACGGGAAAAGAGCGATGCTGACTAGCTGCGAACCACCGGCGTCACCAACGGCTCCCCGGCCACGGCGGCGGCGAGGTTCCGCATCAGCAGCACCAGCATTCCCTGAACCGCCTCCGACGTCGCGCCCCCCGTATGCGGCGTCAGCAGGAGATTGGGCACGTCAGCCCAGCGCGCCGCCGGCGTCGGCTCGGTCTCGAACACGTCCAGCGCCGCCTGGCCCAGCCGGCCGGCCTTCAGCGCGTCGATCAGGGCGTCCTCGTCCACCAGCGAGCCGCGCGCCACATTGACCAGCACCCCGTTCGGCCCCAGCGCCTCGATCACTCCGGCCGAGATCAGCCCCCGGTTGGTCTCATCCGCCCGACAGGCCACCACCAGCACATCGCTGTCCCGCGCTAGCTCCAGCAGCGACTCCGCGCGCGGCCATGGCGAGTCCTTCGCCCTCGGGCCCCACCAGGCGACCGGACATCCCATGACCTCGACCCGTCTCGCCACCGCCTCGCCGATCAGACCCAGGCCGACGATGCCGACCCGCCGCCCCTTCATCGACGGCGTGATCAGCCGCTCGTCCATCGTCCATCCGCCCGCCCTCAGCGTCCGGTCGCCGTCCGCGATCCGCCGCACCGAGCCGAGGATCAGCCCCAGCGCATGGTCGGCCACATCCTCGTGGTTCACCGCCGGGGCATGGGTCACGGGCAGGCCCCGCGCCGCGCACCAGTCCAGGTCGATGCCGTCATAGCCCGAGGTGAAACAGGCGATCAGCTTCAGATTCGGCAGCCGCTCGATTACTGCCGTGTCCAGCGGCGCCTCGCCGAGCACAACCGCCGCCTCGATCAGCCCCTGCGCCTCCACCGGCGGATGCTCCCATAGCCGGTGGACGTCGTAGGCGCTCTCCAGCACAGGCGTGAGCAGCCCGAGCGGCGAGTGCATGATCAGGATGTGCGGGCGATGGGGCATCCGTCCAACCTAGCCACCGAGCCGCCGCATGCAAATGCCGCCTGCTTCCCGACTGGTCCGTCGACAGGTTTAGACATTTGACTTTGTCCGGCAGGAGACGAGGATCGCGCCATGACCAGTATGCCCGGCCTGATGATCGCCTCCTTTCTCGCCCTCGCCGCCTGCAACGCCGGCCCCGGCGAATCCTCGCCCGCGCCCGCCGCCGCGACCGGCGATGTGCTGGGGGTGCGCGACGGGCGCACGACGCTGGTGGTCGGCCAGACCCTGCTGATCGAACTGCCGAGCAACAGCACCACGGGTTATCGGTGGCAGGTCGCGGGGACCCATGACGACCTGCTGCTCCCGGGCGCGCCCTTCGGAGACGAGGTCACCGATCCCCATCCGACGGGCATGGTCGGGGTCGGCGGCGCCACGTCGTGGCGTTTCCGCACCGGACGACCGGGCACGACCACCCTGACCTTCACCTACCGCCGTTCATGGGAAACGAACGCGCCCGCCGAGACAGCGACCTACACGATCACGGTCCGCTGACACCGGCAGGGACAGGGTGCCGCTGGCTGGCCCGGTCCTGCTGCCGATCCTGCTCCAGATATAAGCGAGAGCCTGAGTCACGCTTTCGACAGAAGCGCGAAGCGCTTCCGTCTCAAACGATCAGGCTCTAGCGCCCGAACTTCTGGAACTTGATCCGGTGCGGGATCAGAGCGTCGGTGCCGAGGCGGCGCTTCTTGTCTTCCTCGTAGGCTTCGAAATTACCCTCGAACCATTCGACGTGGCTGTCGCCCTCGAAGGCCAGGATGTGGGTCGCCAGCCGGTCCAGGAACCAGCGGTCGTGGGAGATGACCACGGCGCAGCCCGCGAACTCCTCCAGGGCCTCCTCGAGGTTCTGCAGCGTCTCGATGTCCAGGTCGTTGGTCGGTTCGTCGAGCAGGATCAGGTTGCCGCCGGTGGCCAGGGTCTTGGCCAGGTGGACGCGGTTGCGCTCACCGCCCGACAGCTGACCGACCTTCTTCTGCTGGTCGCCGCCCTTGAAGTTGAAGGAACCGACATAGGCGCGGGTGTTGATCTCGCGCTTGCCGACCATCATCACGTCGGTGCCGCCCGAGATCTCTTCCCAGATGGTCTTGTTGGGATCGAGCGAGTCGCGCGACTGGTCGACATAGGCCAGCTTGACCGTATCGCCGACCTTGATCGTGCCGCCGTCAGGCTGTTCCTGGCCGGTGATCATGCGGAACATGGTCGACTTGCCGGCGCCGTTCGGGCCGATGACGCCGACGATACCGTTGGGCGGAAGCTTGAAGGTCAGGTTGTCGAACAGGAGCTTGTCGCCATACGACTTCTGCAGGCCCTCGACCTCCAGCACGACATTGCCGAGGCGCGGACCAGGCGGGATCTGGATGACGGCGTGGGTCTGGGCGCCGCGCAGGTTTTCCTGCTCGGTGACCATCCGCTCATAGGCGGCCAGACGGGCCTTGGACTTGGCCTGACGGGCCTTGGCGCCGGACCGCACCCATTCCAGTTCGCGGGTCAGGGCGCGCTGGCGAGCCTCGGATTCCGAGTTCTCCTGCACGACGCGCTTCTGCTTCTGTTCCAGCCAGCTGGAGTAGTTGCCCTCGTAGGGAATGCCCTTTCCGCGGTCGAGCTCGAGCGTCCATTTCGTAACGAGATCAAGGAAGTAGCGGTCGTGGGTGACCAGGATTACACAGCCCGGGAAGGCTTCCAGGTGGTGCTGCAGCCAGGCGACGCTTTCGGCGTCGAGGTGGTTGGTCGGTTCGTCGAGCAGCAGCATGTCGGGCTTGGACAGCAGCAGGCGGGCCAGGGCCACGCGGCGCTTCTCACCACCGGACAGGTTGGTCGTCTCCCAGTCGTCGGGCGGGCAGCGCAGGGCGTCCATGGCCATCTCGATGCGGCTGTCGATGTCCCAGACATCACCGGCGTCGATCTTTTCCTGCAGGGCCGTCATCTCGGCCATCAGCTCGTCGGTGTATTCCTCGGCCATCTCGCCGGCGATGGCGTTGAAGCGGTTGACCCACTGCTTCTCTTCGCACCAGGCCTCGACGTTCTCGCGGACGTTCAGGCTGTCGTCGAGGTGAGGTTCCTGCTCCAGATAGCCGCGCTTGATCCCGTCGGCGGCCTTGGCCTCGCCGGTGAACTCCGGGTCGATGCCGGCCATGATCTTGAGCAGGGTGGACTTGCCGGAGCCGTTGACGCCGACGACGCCGATCTTGGCGTCGTTGTAGAAGCTCAGCCAGATGTTCTCGAAGATCTTCTTGCCGCCGGGAAAGGCCTTGGTCAGGCCCTGCATCTGGAAAATATATTGCTGCGCCATGAGGTGCGGTTTCGCCCTGTCGTGATGTCGTGGGGAGGTTGGCGCGGGATGTAGCGACCCCGACGCGTGCTGGCAAACGACATAGGCGCAGGGGAGGGCGGTTTGAAGGCGGCGACGCCCTCCTACCAGCGGAACAGGAACCGCCCCACCACGGCCCCGATCGCGGCCGCGCAGGTGATGCCCATGGAATACCACACCGCCACGAAGGGTGCCGTGTGTTCAGGGCAGTGCAGGCCGTAGAGGGTCGTGGCCAACCCGGCAGTCAGCAGACCGGCGGCCGCCCCGGCCAGCGTCGGCCGCGTCGGCGCGAAGGCCCGCGCGGCCCAGAATACGAACGGCGCGGCGAGGGCGCTCAGCATCAGGATGTTGGGTGCGCAGGCACGGGCCGAGTCGCCCATCAGGGCGGGCATCCGCTCCGGCATCGGCATGGAAACGATGTCGTAGATGGCCAGTCCAGCGACACCCGCCAGCAGGCCGCCGAGCAACAACAGAGGCGCTTTGGCGCTGGCCCCCGGACGTCCCAGCCGCGCCAGCAGCCAGAACGCGATCACCGAAAGCGCGGAGGTGTAGGCGGCCTTGGCCCAGAACGTCGGGCCGATCATCGCCGTCGCCAGGTCGCTGCGGAAGCCGAGCCACAGACCGACTCCTGCAACGACCATCAGGGCGGCGGGAATCATCCAGAGCAGGATGCGGCGTTCGATCTGGCGGCTGCCGGACGGCGGCAGGTCCACGGCCAGGGCCTTGATCAGGTCTTCAGTCTTCATCATACGCGGTCCCGGCCGTCTCGGCCGTGGCAGGTTGGGGGGCGTAGCGGGCGTTCAGCGACTTCAGCGAGCGGTGGATGCTGACCTTAGCGGCGGTCAGGGTGTATCCGTGGTTGGCGGCCGCCTCGGCGACGCTGAGGCCCTTCAGGCGGACATCCTCGATCAGTCGGCGCTGGCGCGTCGGCAGCAGGGACAGGCAACGCGACAGGTCGGCCTGGGTCGCGCCGTCCTCGACCGTGTGATCGGCGAACAGCTCCGATGCCTCGTCGAGGGGATGGGTCGGGCGACGACCCTGACGACGCAGGTGGTCGATCAGCTTGTGCCGCGCGATTGCGAAGGCCCATCCGGTGAAGGCCTGGTTCCGGTCCCACGTGGTCCGCTTGGCATGGATGGCGATCAGGGTTTCCTGCACCAGATCCTCGGCGTCGGCCCCCCCACCGAACAACCGGCGTGCGAAGAAGGGTCGAAAATGAGCGCCCAGATCGGTCAGCAGCACGCGCCACGCGCCTGCATCGCCATCGAGGCCACGCAGCATCAGGGCGCGAAGGTGAGCTTCTCGATCGGACACGGTCGTCCTCTGTTCGCCGGGCTCACGGTCAAAGTTACATTCAGGCGTAGTTGAAGCTGATCGAGATGCGGTCGGCCTTGGCCGCGTTCATCGGCACTTCGTGGCGCAACCAGCTTTCCCACATCAGCACCGTGCCGGCCTGGGGTGCGAGGTAGACGAAGGGCTGCTCCGCCTCGGACGCGTCCGGATCGACCGAGGGGCGCGCCATCATCATCGGCAGGCGCGGGTCCTCCAGCTTCAGGGCCGAGGCGCCGTCAGGGACCTCGACATAGACGGTGCCGCTGAGGAAGGCGTGCGGGTGGATGTGGCCGGAATGGGCGCCGCCGGGCTTGAGGATATTGACCCACATCGTGTCCAGCCGGGGCTTCCGGGCCAGGTCGAAGTTCAGCCCCCGTGCATAGGCCAGGGCGTGTCGGTCCAGATGTTTCTTGAGTTCCGCGAACTCCGGCAGTCGGTGGGGCAGATCGTTTAGCGAACCGTAGGAGGTGTAGCCGCGATAGCCATGCGCCTTGCACCAGGCGCGACCGGCGCCGTCCTCGACCGCCAGCATGCGGCAGGCCTCGGCCAGTTCGACGTTGAAATCGTCGAAGCCGGGGACGGCGGCGAGCGAGGCTTCATAGACCTGGGTGACGAAGAGGGGGCGCAGGGACATGGGGCAGGCCTCTAGCGCGCTGCGGTCCTCTCGTCGCGCGCGATCTGGCCGTCCTTGATCACCAGTCGCACCGCGCGGACGGCGGAGATGTCGGCGGTCGGGTCGCCCTCGACGGCGACGAGGTCGGCCAGCAACCCCGTCCGGACGGCGCCCCGGTCGGTCAGGTCGAAGATGGCGGCGTTGCCCGATGTGGCGGCGATCAGGACCTCGGCAGCGGGCATGCCCTGGGCGGCCATCAGCTCCATCTCCAGCGCGTTGTTCCCGTGCTCATAGACGCCGACGTCGCCGCCCATGCAGATCTCGACCCCGGCTGCGCGGGCGGCGGCGAAGGCGGAACGCTTGGTCAGGACGTTCTGCGGCGCGGGCTCGGCGCCATTCCAGCCGCGATAGCGGGTGATCTGGTCGGTAGCTGCGAGGGTGGGGCACAGCGCCACCCCGTGTTCGGCCATCAGGCGGAAGATTTCCGGCGTTCCCGCGTCGCCGTGCTCCAGGGTGTCGGCGCCGGCGAGGATGGCGCGGCGCATGCCCTCGGCCGTACCGGCGTGAACGGCGACCTGGCGTCCGGCGGAGTGGGCGGCCTCGACCGCCTCGGTCAGTTCGGCCTGGGAGAAGGTCGGACGGCTCGGCTCGCCCGGGCCCCAGCGGTAGTCGGCATAGAGTTTCACCAGGTCGGCGCCCGCCCCGATCTGGCTGCGGACCACGCGGACCAGGTCTGCGCCATCGGCCTCCTCGGCGCCCAGCGGGACCTCGACGCCGGGTTCGAAGCCTTTCGGGCCGTAGGCGCCGGTGGCGACGATGGCGCGTGAGGCGATCAGCATGCGCGGGCCGGGCACGATCTCCTCGTTGATCGCCCGACGCAGACCGGCGTCGGCATAGCCCGCCCCCTCGGTGCCGAGGTCGCGCACCGTGGTGAACCCGGCCATCAGGGTGGCGCGGGCGTGGTTGACCGCCCGGGCGGTGCGCAGGGCCAGCGGCTCGTGCAGCACCTGATCGTCCCAGGACGTCTCGTTGTAGGGGTGCAGGAACAGGTGCGAATGCCCTTCGATCAGGCCCGGCATCAGGGTCTGGCCGGGCAGGTCGATGACGCGGGCGTCGGCGGGAGCTTGGAGGTCAGGTCCTGCGGCCTCGATCCGGTTTCCCCGCACCAGCACCGACCAGCCCGTGTGCGGCCGGGGATCGATCCCGTCGAACACCCGCTCCGGGCGGAGCAGCAAGGCGTCCTGCTCCTGTGCGGGCAGGGCGAACACGAGGGCAGTGAGGATCAGGATCAGGCGCATGGGCGAGACCTTCTGTCTTTCGTCATCCTCCGGCAAGCCGCGCCTTCTCGGCGCAGACCGGGGGGCGCAGCGGCGCGCGAGAGCGCGAACCTGCCGCACACGCAGGTGGGGGCTATCGTGCGTGAACAGATTGCCTTCGGCGCCGCTGGGTCCCCCGATCCCGCTGCGCTCGCCGGAGGATGACGAAAGAGGGGTGTGTGCCTGCGGTGCGTCCGGAACTGACGCTATCCCATGCCATCCAGGCCGCAGAGGTCTTCGCAGCCGGACAGAAAGGAGATCACATGCTGGACTCAGCTGGACAGGCTGGACTCCGGGTCCAATCAAATCCCTCAAACTCTCAAGCGATTAGACTCCCTGGACTCCCTGGACTCACCATCCCAGATCGGCCTCGCCCCTCAGGATCACCTCGGCCTGCGGCGCGTGCTTGGCCCCCGACCGGTCATGCAGGACCAGAGCCGGCAGCAGCCTCAGCGGGGCTTTGCCGGACCGTATCGCCTGCAAAAGCACGCGCTTCGCGGGTTGGTCCGCGTACGGCTGCACCGGCCGGATCGCGAACGAGCCGCATCGTTCGCCGAGCAGGGCCAGCAGGTCTGCGAGCCGGTCCGCTCGGTGAATGACGACGATCCGTCCCCCGTCCCGCACGCCGTCGCTCAGGAATCGCGTCCAGGCGGCCAGCCCGTCGTCGGCGATCCAGGCTCCGCGCTTGGCCGGCGCCGGCGTCCGCAAGGTCGCCTCGTCGTCGAAGAAGGGTGGATTGGAGATGGCCCAGTCGAAACGTGGTCGATCCAGTGCGGCGAATCCTGCGGCGATGTCGGCGTTGAGCACCGCCATTCGATCCGCCAGATGGTTGAGCGCCGCGTTCTCGACCGCCAGTCCGGCCGCCGTTGCATCGCGCTCGACCCCTGTCAGCAAAACGCCCGGCCGCCGGACCGCAAGCTGCGTCAGCACGCCGCCTACGCCGCATCCCGCTTCCAGCACCCGCTCGCCCGACTTCGCGGGCACGGCGGCCGCCAGCAGGGCGGCGTCCATGCCCGCACGATAGCCGTCGGCGGCCTGGATCAAGCTAATCTTCCCGTTCAGGAGCAGATTCGCTTGGGGCGGAGGCAACGATGCGACGGTCACGCGGCTTGACCCTTCATGGCGCGGTCACCATTGTCCGCCGGAACGCGCGGCGGCAAGTCGTCGTTGCGCCGATGCGATGCGATCTCCCCGTGCGTCGTGGTTTTTGAGAGAGTTTTCCGTTGGACGCCGTCACTCTGACCGCTCCCCGCGCCAAGGCCCCCCGGGCCCAGGGCGACGTGGACGCCCTGGCCGCTCTGGCCAGGGTCGATATGGCCGCGGTCGATGCGCTGATCGTCGCGCGCATGCAGTCGCCCGTGCCGGTCATTCACCTGCTGGGCGAACACATCATCGCGGCCGGCGGCAAGCGCCTGCGCCCGCTCCTGACCATCGCCGCCGCGCGGGCCGCCACGGCCGCCTCGGCGGACGTCGATCTGGCCAATCCGGTGAAGCTGGCCGCCTCGGTCGAGTTCATCCACACCGCCACCCTGCTGCACGATGACGTCGTGGACGGGTCCGAGCGCCGCCGCGGCAAGGTCGCGGCGCATCTGATCTGGGGTTCGCCGACCAGCGTCCTGGTCGGCGACTTCCTGTTCGCCCGGGCCTTCGAACTGATGGTCGAGACCGGACAGCTTCGCGCGCTGGGGATCCTGGCCCAGGCCTCCAGCGTGATCGCCCAGGGCGAGGTGCTGCAACTGACCCGCGCCCACGACCTGAACCTGGATCAGGAAACCTATCTGCGGATCATCTCGGCCAAGACCGCCGAACTGTTCGCCGCCGCCGCCGAAGCCGGCGCTGTGGGCATCGGCGCTGACGAGAAGACCTCGTCGGCGGTCCGGTCATTCGGTTTGAACCTGGGCCTGGCGTTCCAGCTGGCCGATGACGCCCTCGATTACAGCGGCTCGTCCGAGGCTCTGGGCAAGAACGCCGGGGACGACTTCCGCGAGGGCAAGGTGACCCTGCCGCTATTGCTGGCCGTGTCCCGCACGCGCGGCCGAGAGGACGCCTTCTGGGAGCGCACGATCAACAAGGGCGAGCGGACCGAAGACGACTTCCGCCGGGCGCGCGAACTGATCGTCGGCACCGGCGCCCTGGCATCGACGCTGGACGCCGCCGACGAATACGCCGACGCTGCCAAGGCGGCCCTCGCCGTCCTGCCCGCCAGCCCCTGGCGCGACGCGCTGGCAGGCCTGGCGGACTTCGCGGTCAGCCGCGCGGCTTAACCTGGATCGTCTCCTCCCTGCGCCGCAGGCGTGGGGAGGTGGCTCGTAGCGAAACGGAGAGACGGAGGGGTTCTTGTCTTGCGGACACGAAGAACCCCTTCGTAAGCTTGCAAGGGCTCGCCGCCACCTCCCCATCCGCCAAGCGGCGAACGGGGAGGAGACATAGAGGCTCTAGCGCAGCGAAGCGGCGAACCTCTGGATGCGGTTGCACGCTTCTTCCAGCACCGATTCCGAGGTGGCGTAGCTGATGCGGAAATAGGGGCTCAGGCCGAACGCCGCGCCGTGGACCACGGCCACGCCCTCGGCTTCCAGCAGGGCGGAGGCGAAAGTCTCGTCGCTGTCGATGACCAGGCCGGCTTCCGTCGTCTTGCCGATCAGGCCGTGGATCGACGGATAGACATAGAAGGCGCCCTCCGGGTTCGGGCAGCGTATGCCGGTCGCCTGGTTGAGCATCGACACGACCAGGTCGCGACGGCGTTCGAACGCCTTGCCGCGCTCGGCGATGAAGTCCTGCGGCCCGTTCAGGGCCTCGACGGCGGCCGCCTGGCTGATCGAGGAGGGGTTCGACGTCGTCTGGCTGGCGACCTTGCGCATCAGGTCGATCAGGGGCTTTGGCCCACCCGCATAGCCGATGCGCCAGCCGGTCATCGCATAGGCCTTGGACACGCCGTTGACCGTCAGGGTGCGGTCATAGAGGTCGGGCGCGACCTGGGCGATGGTCGTGTATTCGAAGTCGCCATAGGTCAGGTGCTCGTACATGTCGTCGGTCAGGACCCAGACCTGCGGATGGCGACGCACGACGTCGGCCAGGGCTTCAAGCTCGGCCCTGGTGTAGGCGGCGCCGGTCGGGTTCGATGGCGAGTTGAGGATCAGCCACTTGGTCCGGGGCGTGATCGCGGCCTCCAGCACGTCGGGGCGCAGTTTGAAGCCGTCCGACTCCTCGCCTGTGACGAAGACGGGCTCGCCGCCGGCCAGCAGCACCATGTCCGGATAGGACACCCAGTAGGGGGCCGGCACGATGACCTCGTCGCCCGGGTTCAGGGTGGCGACGAAGGCGTTGTAGATCACCGGCTTGCCGCCTGAGGCGACGTGAACCTGCGCCGCTGTGTAGGTCAGGCCATTCTCGCGGGCGAACTTGGCGACGATCGCGGCCTTCAACTCCGGCGTGCCGTCAACGTCGGTGTATTTCGTCTCGCCGCGGTGGATGGCGGCGATGGCGGCGGCCTTGATGTTGTCCGGGGTGTCGAAGTCGGGCTCGCCGGCGCCCAGGCCGATGATGTCGCGACCGGCGCGCTTCAGCTCCCGGGCTTTCGCGGTCACCGCGAGGGTGGCGGACGGCTGGACGCGAGCGAGGGCGGTGGACTGCAGGTCTGACATGGCGATTCCCGGGGAGAGGCAAGTTCCTTTACGCAGTCGCGAAAGACGGATCAAACAGTGAGGCTCGCGCACGCGCCGCTACCGGTGCTAAGCCGCCGTTCCATGAAGGGCATCCTCGACTTCATCCTGAACATGGAGGCCCGGCGCTGGCGGACGGCGCTGGCGGCCGCCGTGTTGCTCGGCGCGACCGTGGGTCTGCTGGCCCTCGGCAAAAGCCAGTTCGGGCTGGCGGCAGAGGAAAACCTGGAGGGATGGCTGCAAGGGTATCGCGGCAGTCCGTGGGCCTTTGCCGCGACCGTGGCCCTGTTTGTGATCGCAGCCTTCATCGGGGCGCCGCAGTTCATCCTGATCGCCGCCTGCGTCGTTGCCTTCGGGCCGTCGCTGGGCTTCTTCTACAGCTGGGCGGCGACGGTGGCGTCGGCCGGCGTGACCTACTGGCTGGGACGAGGCACCACAGCGCGGATGCTGGACCGGTTCGGCGGCGCGACCCTGGACCGCCTGAAACGGTTCGTGGGCAAGAACGCCTTCTACGCCAGCTTCATGATCCGCAACGTTCCATCCGCGCCGTTCATCGTCGTCAACATGGCGTTCGGCGCGACCCGCGCCTCCTTTCCCGCCTTCCTCGCGGGATGCGCCCTCGGCGTCCTGCCAAAGACCGCGCTGGTGGCCTTTTTTGGAGGCGCGGTCGTGGCCGCCGTCAGCGGCGACGGAGTCTGGACCTCGCTGATCCTCGCGGCCGTCGCGGTGGCTGCCGTGGGGCTGATGCTGGGCGTGCGGGAGCTCGTGAAGCGTCGCGAGCGGGCGGGCGGCGCAGGGGATTGATCTCCGCCGATCGGGCGGCGTCGAAACCCAAGCGGGGCCGTAACCTGGTCGTGATCGGAAGCGCGCGTTCGAGCCGCATCGGGGCTTGTATTCACCTGCCCATGCGGGCAAACGGGCCACGGCCGGTCAGGCGAGGACGATCAGGAAATCCGTGGCGTATGGGGATACGCGCCGGATGGGGCGTCGCCGGAACCGGTCGAACTGCAGCGCCTTGAAGGCCCCAACCGAACGGTATTCGACCCCCATGAGCTTCTCCCTCTTCGGCGCCATCTCGAACGACATCGCGATGGACCTCGGGACCGCCAACACCCTGATCTACATGAAGGGCAAGGGCATCGTTCTGAACGAACCGTCCGTGGTCGCACTGCGCAACGTTGGTGGACGGAAGATCGTTCACGCCGTGGGTATAGAAGCCAAGCAGATGCTGGGCCGCACACCGGGCCACATGGAGGCCATCCGCCCGATGCGCGACGGGGTCATCGCTGACTTCGAAGTCGCCGAGGAGATGATCAAGCACTTCATTCGCAAGGTTCACAACCGCAAGGGATTCGTGAACCCCAAGATCATCGTCTGCGTCCCATCGGGCGCCACGGCGGTCGAGCGTCGCGCGATCAACGATTCCTGCCTGAACGCCTCGGCCCGCCGCGTGGGCCTGATCGACGAGCCGATGGCCGCCGCGATCGGGGCCGGCCTGCCGATCCACGAGCCGACCGGGTCCATGGTCGTCGACATCGGCGGCGGCACGACGGAAGTCGCCGTGCTCTCGCTGTCGGGCATCGTCTATTCGCGTTCGGTTCGCGTCGGCGGCGACAAGATGGACGACGCCATCATCAGCTACATGCGCCGCAACCATAACCTCCTGATCGGCGAGACGACCGCCGAGCGCATCAAGAAGGACATCGGCACCGCCCGAATCCCGGCCGACGGCGAAGGCCTGTCGATCGAGGTCAAGGGTCGCGACCTGATGCAGGGCGTGCCCCGCGAGGTCCGCATCTCCGAGCGTCAGGCCGCCGAGGCCCTGGCCGAGCCGGTGTCGCAGATCATCGAAGCCGTGAAGGTCGCTCTCGAAGCCACGCCGCCGGAACTGGCCGCCGACATCGCCGACAAGGGCATCATGCTGACGGGCGGCGGCGCTCTGCTGCGAGGCCTGGATGCGGAAATCCGCGATCACACGGGCCTGCCGGTCTCTGTCGCCGACGATCCGCTGTCGTGCGTGGCCATTGGCTGCGGTCGGGTTCTGGAGCATCCCCGGTGGATGAAGGGCGTGCTCGACTCGGCCCTTTGATCCTCCCTGACGGAGGGAGCCATCGATCACGAAGTGGTGGAGGGGCTCCTTCCCGGACAACGAATTCTCGCTTGAATGCTCCGTCTCTTCGCTTCGCCTGGAGCCACCTCCCCCCGGCGGGGAGAGGATTCAGCAAATCCTTGTGATTCCGGCCTAATCGCCAGTTTCAAAGTGGATCGGTTTTTGCGATAGGCTGCATCCAGCGGCGGGTGGCGTCCCGCCGATTCTGACCTCTATTGGAAGGCTAGGCCGTGGCGTTTCGCGACGGACCGTTCGAGTCTCTTAAAGTGCCGCTGGCGTGGACCGCCGCGGTCGTGACCGTGGTCGCCATCATCGCATCGATCCTGATGATCGTGGGGGACCGTCGCCACGATGCGACGGTCGAGGCCTACGGCCCCGTACGCGCGGGCTTCGACGCCGGCGCTGGCCCCGTGAACGGCACCCTGGCCTGGCCAGTGCGCTGGGCGGGCAACGCCACCGACTATGTGAAGGGCTATTTCTTCGCCGTTTCGGAGAACCGCCGTCTGCGCGCCGAACTGGAGGACCTCAGGCCCTGGCGCGACCAGGCCATCGCCCTGAAGAACGTCAACGGCCGCTACGAAGCCATGCTGGGCCTGCGGACCGAGCCGCCCGTGGCCATGGCGACGGCGCGCTCGATCTCGGAATCGCGCGGACCCTTCATCAATGCCCGCCTGCTCGACGCCGGAACGTCGAAGGGCGTGCGCATCGGCAATCCGGTGATCAACGAGGATGGGCTCGTCGGGCGTGTCGTTGGTGCGACCGGCGGGGTCAGCCGCATGCTGCTGCTGACCGACGTCGCCAGCCGAACGCCGGTTCTGATCGATCGCACCGACGCCCGAGCCATGCTGACCGGCGACGGTTCGGGCAATCCGCGTCTGGAGTTCGTGCGCGGTCAGGACTCGGTCCAGGCCGGCGACCGTATTCTGAGTTCCGGCGACGGGGGCGGCTTCCCGCGCGGCCTGCCCATCGGGGTCGCCGCCAAGGGCATCGACGGGTCGTGGCGGGTCAAGCTGTTCAGCGACCGGGGCGCCGTGGACTATGTCCGCGTGCTGCTTTTCCAGGACTTCGGCCAGCTGGTCACGCCCGACGCCCTGAACGCGCCTCCCTTGGCCGGTCTGGGCGCGGCCCCGGCCCCGACCGCAGCGGCTGCCGCCGCCATCGGCGACGCTGCCGCACGCCGGGACCGTGCCGCCGCGGCCGCCACGCCAGCCACGACGCCGACCGTTCCGTCCCCCGCGCCGGCGAGGCCCGCCGAGTGAGACGCCAGGTTGCCATGCGGGTGGTCGGGCCGACCCAGTGGGTCTTCTATCCCGCGCTGGTCGCGATCGCCCTGACTGTCCTGCTGGCCACGCCGGTCGAGCTGTTCGGTCTGAAGCTGCCCGAGCCGGTCCTGCCGCTGATCCTGGCCTTCGCCTGGCCGCTGATCCGTCCGTCGATGATCGCGCCCGCCGTCCTCTTCGGCCTGGGTCTGTTTCTGGACATGTTCTGGGGCGGGACCCTGGGCCTTTGGCCGCTGTGCCTGCTGTCGGTCTATGGCGTCGTCCTGGCCTCCCGGAACCTGCTGGCCGGTCAGGAGACCCAGATCCTGTTCGTCTGGTACGCGCTGTGCGCCCTGGCGGCCTTTATCGTGGCGTATCTGGTGGTCACACTGGATGCAGGCCGGGCGCCCAGCCTGTTGTCCCTGCTGGGACAGGTCGTGCCGACCCTGCTTCTTTTCCCTGCTGCCGACTGGATGATCCAGCGGTTCGATGACGGCGACGTGCGGTTCCGATGAGTGGCGAACCTTCGATCTTCTTTGCCGATGTGAACGAGCGTCAGGGTTCGTTCCTGCGCCGCACGTTCGTGGTCGGCGGGCTGACGGCGCTGGGCGTTACGGCCTTGACCGTCCGACTGGCCCAGCTTCAGGTCGTGCAGGCGCAGGAGTATTCGACCCTCGCCAGCCAGAACCAGTTCAACTTCCGTCTGGTGCCGCCGCCGCGCGGCCGGATCCTGGACCGCAACGGGGTCACCATCGCCGGCAACCGCCCCAGCTTCCGCGTCCTCGTCGTGCGCGACGAGACCAAGGATCTGGATCAGACGCTGGACCTGCTGGGCCGACTGCTGCCCGACACCATCGACCGCCGCCGCGCCATCATCCGTGACGTCAACGCCGCACCGTGGTTCAGCCCCGTGCCGGTCAAGAGCGACCTGAGCTGGGAAGAGTTCGCCAAGGTCAATCTATACGCGCCCGAACTGCCCGGCGTGATGGCGGACATGAACGAGGCGCGCTTCTATCCC
>NZ_JAFCWQ010000022.1:0-48606 GCF_049897665.1 Brevundimonas sp. TWP2-3-4b1
AGCCGGTCATCGACGGCCACATCTACAGCCTGCGAAACCTCGTCGAGCGATGTTTCTCAAAGCTCAAACACAGCCGACGACTGGCTACCCGATACGACAAGACCGCCGACAGCTTCCTCAGCTTCGTCGTCGTCGCATCCATCCGACTGTGGATCAGACACTTTGTCCACACCACCTAGAATCTGAGAGATGCGTTGTCGTCGCCGCATCGGCTCAGCCCGGAGCCACGGTGGCTGCAACCATAATTGACCTCCTTGATCGGCGCCCCAAGGTCGCGAGCTGGGATTGGATCATCGATGTCAGGTGCGCCCATCAGAAAGCGACCACATCGGAGATCGATCAGATCGCGACGGCGTTCAACGCGGCGACAAGTCGACAGGGCTTCGTGATCTATGTGAGCGAGGACCCGGCCAGCCATGAACGCTGCGCGATGATTGCACCAAAGTTCCGGAACCGTTGCTTCCTGGTCGCCCGCACCCTGATTGCGGCGAGGTCGCTTCTGCCGAGGACCATGCCAAGTATCTAGCCCACCGCAAACGGCTGCCTTTCACCCACCGGGGACGGTCCGTTTCCGACCCGAAGCAGATATCCGCCGACTGGTGATTGCTGATCTAGGAACGTCCTAAAGGGCCAACCGCGTCGCCTTGAGGCGAAGCGTCACGATGGCTCCTTCGCTGGGCCAGTCATACGCTATCGAGCCGCCAAACTGATGGGTCATTATGCGGTCCAAGAGCTTGCTCCCGAAGCCGCGCGTGGACGTTGGAGCGATGCATGGAGGCCCGCCCCGTTCGGTCCAGACGATGACCGCCTCATCCTCATCGATCTGGCAGGCCACATCGAGAAGTCCAGTCGGCACCGAAAGCGCACCGTATTTGACAGAGTTGGTCGCCAGTTCATGCAGCACCAACGCGAGGTTGGTCGCCGAGACTTCCCCAATCGCCATTCTGGGCACGGCCACCCGAACGCGCCCACTGAACGCCCCCAGATCATCGTAAGGGGTCAGCAGGACCGAGAGCAGATCACCGAGAAGAGCTGCGTTTTCAGTCTGGCCAGGGACAGGTCGAACGAGATCATGCGCGCGTCCCAACGCGGCGAGCCGGTGCGTGAGGTCGCTGACCATCTCCTCCTTGGTCTCGGTCGACCGCGACGTCATAGTCGTGAGCGCCCCGGCGATCGTGATGAGGTTCTTGACCCGGTGGCTCATCTCGCCCGCCAACAACTCGTTGGCTTCCTCGGCCTGTTTCCGGCCCGTGACGTCCAGAAAGATCCCGAACATTACCCGATTACGGATGCCCTCATCATCGCCGCGTCCCCGGGCAGACACCCAGCGGACCTCCTCCTTGATCAGGATGCGGAAATCGATCTCGTAAGCGCCTACGATGCCCCGCGTCGCATTGAAGCCGGCTCTGACCCTATCCCGGTCAGCCGGGTGGATGTGCGCGGACAGGTCTTCAAAGGTGACTTCGGTGGTCGTGAGCACGGCCCAAAGGTCGTATCCCGACTGATCCATCGTAAGGCGATCCGTGTCGACGTTCCACGACCAGAGAGCGACGCCAGCGGCCTCCACCCCCAGTCGCAGGTGTTGATCATCCCACACCGGGCGGTCCGGAGCGTTCGCTGACTTCATCGTTTTCATGGATCGGTGCTCGCCCATGGCTCTTTCGCCAGGCTAGAAGCTGAACCGTGGTCGATGACCATTCGTTCCCGCAACCCGCCGATACGACAAATCCTGCGGCCAGCGATTGGTCTTGATCAACTCGTTATCGCTCCGAGCTAGGGTCTGAAATCCACCCCGAACAGACCTGCACTCTGTCCGCTTACGGCGCGTCCGTCGAATGTCCGAAATCGGGTGTCAGGCCAATGGCCGGACCCGACCCCTAACGGCGTCTCGGCCAGGCGAAGTTAACCGACGGATCATCCGCCGCGACCTTGCGGAACACCCTCAGGCTCTTGAACCCTTCGATCTCTTCGACCGAGCCGGACGTCGCCCATTCGGCGATGATCGTCTCGGCCTGCGCACAGGCGTAGGAGCCTGTGTAGAAGACCATGTGACCGCCCGGTCAGGTGCGCTCGGTGAATAGCCGTGTCAGCTCCAGATCAGTCAGGGCGCCATAGGTGTCATTCTCTTCGGTTCGGAACTCGCAGAGGTGGCACAGGGTCACGACATCGAAGGTGGGCAGGAGAGCGGCATTGGCGGTGTAAATTTCCCCGAAATAGACGCAGTAGGTCCGTGCCAGTTCGGGTCGGTGGGTCACCAGGTCGATGTAGGTGTCGTATTCCTTTCGGGTCGCCGTGATCCCCATGACCGAGGTCCCCCGGTCGCTTTCGCCAGGTTTGACGCCAACATGGTGGTGGCTGCCGGTTCCGAAGTGAAAGACCACCTCGTTATGAGACCGCCGCTGTTCCATCCATTCGACGAAATGCAGGTCGCAGGGGCAGTCGTCGGGACGTAGCGGCCAGACGCCCTTTAGGCTGTGCAGGACTGGGCCAGACCGAGGCGTGAGCCGTCGAAGAAGCGATCGCATAGAGCTGCGCTTTCGAAGTCCGTCCGGCGGGGAGAGACAGGGTCGAATGGCGACCGGTCGGAGAATCAGGGCGTTCTCGGTAGACAAACTCCGCGGTGCGGCATGATCGCCGCGTGCAGCACAAATCGGCCATCGACCGCGACAAGAGCCAGGGTCAGCTTGCCACCCCCTCGCGGAGGTTCGGCGTGTCCGCCCGGGTCGGTCCGGGACCGCCCGGCGCGCGACCGACGGCCCTCCCCGGCTGTGCGGGTCACTGGAAAAAGGGGCGGCGATCGCTCGCCGCCCCCTTCATGTCCGACCGAAGCCGGTCGCTACTGCGCCGGACGCACTTCCAGCGGCAGGCCGAGGGCCTCCAGCTGCGGACGCACCACCGAGGCATCGCCGACCACGACCCAGACGAACTGGTCGGGCTTGATGACCTCGCGTGCGGCCTCGTCCATCTGGGCGGCCGTCAGGGCGCGGGTGCGGCTGGCCAGCGTCGCCTGATAGTCGTCGGGGCGACCGTACAGGGCGTTGGAGCGCAGGGCGCCCAGGATCTGGCCCGAGGTCTCGAACCCGCCGGCCAGCGACCGGGTGTTGCCGTTGATCGTCCGCTCCAGCTCGGTCGGCTGGACGCCGTCGGTCTGCAGGAAGCGGTCGTACTGGGCGATCAGGGCCGCGACCGAGTCCCCGGTGCGGTTGGCCTGGACCGGGGCGTTGACGATATAGGGCACGCGGTATTCCAGGGCGTTGACCCCGCCGCGCACGCCATAGGACCAGCCCTTGGTCTCGCGCAGGTCCGAGTTGATCCGCGACAGGAAGTCCGAGCCCAGGGTCACGTTCGCCGCGTTCAGGGCCAGCAGGTCGTCGGTGCCCGAGACGGGCAGGACGGCGCCGCCGTAGATCAGCGACTGCGGCGACTGCGGACGGTCGATCAGGACGATGCGGTTGGTCGGCGCGGGCACGGCGGCGTCGGCGAAGTCCTTGGTCCCCGGGGCTGTCGAGGGCGCGCGCCAGTCGCCGAAGGCGGCTTCCAGCTGCGCGGTCACCTGCGCCAGCGGCAGGTCCGAGACGACGAAGATCGTCGCATTGTCCGGACGCACCCAGGCGTCATGCTCGGCGGTCAGGTCGGCGCGCGTCAGGGCCGTCAGGGTCGCCTCGTCGCCCGACCCGGTGAAGGACCGGCCATAGGGGCTGTCCGCGCCATAGATCAGCGGCGGCAGGGCGCGGGCGGCGATTGCGCCGGGGTTGGTGCGTTCGCTGGCCAGGCCCGACAGGCGCGAGGCGCGGATGCGCTCGATCTCCGCCGGGGCGAAGGCCGGATTGCGCACCACGTCCGACAACAGGGTCAGGGACGGCGCCAGGTTGGCGGTCACGGTGGACAGCTCGGCCGAGGTCCGGTCCATCGAGGCCGCGACATTGACCGAGGCGCCCAGACGTTCCTCTTCCTCGGCCAGCTGGTTGGCGTCGCGGGTCGTCGTGCCCTCGTCCAGCAGGTCCAGCATCATGGCGTGGGCGCCGAGCCGGTCGGCCCGGTCGGCGGCGTAGCCGGCGTCGAACTCCACGGCCACGCGGGTCACGGGCACGGTATCGACGTGGGCGTAGACCACCTTGATGCCGTTCGACAGGGCGGCGCGCTCGACGGCGGGGAACTCCAGATCCGGCACCTGGCCGATGGCCGGCATCGGATCACGGGCGACGCGCTGGATCTCGGCGGCCGGAGCCGGGGCGGCGCCCGCCGGGCTGGCGGCGGCCTCGACATAGGCTTCGCGCTCGCCGGGCGCGATGGTCATGTCGAACACCGGGCGGGTCAGCCAGCGCTGCATGGCGGCCGTCACCTGGGCCGGGGTGACCGAGGCATAGGCGGCCAGGTCCTTCTTGTAGTGGTCGGGATCGCCCGCATAGAGCTGGCCCTCGGCCAGGACGTTGGCCTTGCCGTTGACCTGTTCCAGGCTCTGGATCCGGCCCGCGACATACTGGGTGGCGACGCGGGCGACCTCTTCCGCAGTCGGGCCGTTGGCGATGAAGTCGGCAACGATGGCGTCGAGGCGACGGCCCACCTCGGCGGCGTCCACGCCCGGCTTCACATTCACCGAGATGTCGAAGATGCCGATGCGGTGGAAGTCCGACAGGGACGACGACACCTGCACCGCCGTCTGCTCGTCGCGGACCAGCAGGTTGTCGAGGCGCGAGGAGGCCAGCCCGCCCAGCACCTGGGCGCCGACCGACAGGGGCACGGCGTCGTCACTGAGCAGGCCGGGCACGGCCCAGCTGCGCGTCAGGCGTGTCGTGGCCACCCGGTCAGTCATCGTCGCAATGATCGGGGCGGCCAGGGTCGGCACGTCGGCCTCGGCCGGGGTGTTGACCGGGCCGCGTGCGATCGCGCCGAAATAGCGCTCCATCAGCGGGCGCGCCGTGGCCTCGTCGATGTCGCCCGACAGGACCACGATGGCGTTGTTCGGGCCGTAGTTCTCGCGGAACCAGTTGCGCACCGTCTCCAGGCTGGCGGCGTCCAGATCGGCCATCGAGCCGATGGTCGAGTGGCGATAGGGGTGGCCTTCGGGGAAGAGGGCTTCCAGCTGGGCGTATTCGAACATGCCGTAGGGCTGGTTGTCGCCCTGGCGCTTCTCGTTCTGGACCACGCCGCGCTGCAGATCGAGCACGGGCTGGCCGATCTCGCCGAGCAGATAGCCCATGCGGTCGCTCTCGAGGAACAGGGCCTGTTCCAGCGCCGGGGTCGGGACGGTCTCGAAATAGTTGGTGCGGTCGAACCAGGTCGTGCCGTTCAGGTTCGACGGCCCGAGGTTGCGCATCCGGCCCAGATAGGAGCCCGGCGCATTCTCCGACCCGCCGAACATCAGGTGTTCGAACAGGTGGGCGAAGCCGGTCGACCCCGCCGGCTCGTCCTTGGACCCGACATTGTACCAGACCGACACCGCCACCACCGGCGCCTTGCGATCCTCGTGCACGATGACCGTCAGCCCGTTGTCGAGCACGAACCGCGTCCACGGAATATTGACCTCGGAGACCAGTTCGGCGACCGGCGCCGCGCGCAGTTCGGCGGCCTGCGGCGAGGTCGCAGCCATCGGGGCGACGAAGGTCTGCGCCAGAACCGGTGCAGCGGGAGCGATCACGGCCAGAAGGGCGGCGAGGGAGACGGAGCGAAGACGCATGCGAGAAACAGTCCTTTTCCAGAAGCGCGCAGACATTAACGAGCGCACGCCGGTCTGCAATCGCCCGCGCCCGAACATGGACAAAGAGTCACAATGCCCGGGCCCTCGGCGCCACCACCCCGCCCCCGTCGATCAGCAGGTCCGTCACCGCCCAGACCAGGGCATCCGCCCGGTCGGGAGACCCTCCGCCCGCCTCCCCCATCCCCAGCAGCTCCTCCTCCAGCATCGTCAGTTCCCCGACATGGCCGACCCGCCCCTGTTCATACAGGGCCGCCACCGGCTCGGCCCGGGCGCGCTTGCCCACACGGGCCTGCACCCGCCGCACGACCTGGGTCACCCCGCCCCTTGAGCACCGTTTCGACCATGTCCCCGCCCTGGTTGCCCTCGGCCACCACCCGCACCGGACAGCCCAGCGCCGCCTCCCAGTCCTTCGCCGTCCGCGCCACCCGCGCCGCCCACCCCGCCGGCGACAGCCCCCGCACCGAGCGGTCGTCCAGCACCCAGGCCGTCCCCGCCGCCCGCGCCACCACCACGATGCCGCACGCATCCCCGCCCTCTCCCGACAGGGTCCCGACCGGCGGATCCACCGCCACCACCGCCCTTTCGTATCCCTCCCTCGCCCCGCCGAGCATCCACGACCGGCCCAACATCCGCGCCCGCGCCATCTCGACCGAGGTGAACAGCGCCCCCTCGGCCTCCAGCACCACCCCGTCCAGCTCCTGCGCCGCCCGTCGCGTCCCGCCGTACAGGTCCTGCATCGCCTCCAGAAACCCCTCGGCCAGGTTCTCCGCATTGGCCCCCGTCGCCGCATGCGTCCTGACGCAGGTGTCTTCCGCCAGCACCCGCCGCAACACCGCCAAGGGCTTCGGCGTCGAGGTCAGCAGCAACCGGGGAACCCACGGCGCCTCGTCGTCGCACACGCCGTCTGCGCTCAAGCAGCGAGGCTCCGCGAGCCGAGCGGTAGCGCCCAATCTTAAACCCATGCGCAGCATGGGCAGCACCTCCTCCGCCCTCTCCCACGCGCAGAACTCATCCCCCCAGGCGGCATGGAACTGCGGCCCCCTCAGCCGTTCCGGCTCGGCCGCCGACAGCATCACCCCGACCGCCCCGCCCGGAAACACCAGCCGCCTCAGCGAGCTCTCCATCACCGGAGGCGTCCGGAACGGCAGGTTCATCAGCCCGCTTGGCCCCTCGACCATGACCGCGCGCACATCGTGCAGCGTCGCCCCCACCAGGGCGATCCGCCCCCCGGCCCCCAGCCTTGCCGCCACATCCGAGACCCACTCCGCCCCCGCCCGCGTCTTCCCCGCCCCCCGTCCGCCCAGAAACACCCAGGTCCGCCAGAGGCCAGACGGCGCCCGCTGACCCTCATGGGCGGCGCCGTCCCAGGCCAAGGCCGCCTGATCATCCGGATGCATCGCCTCGATCGTCTCCCTCCCCCACGGGGGGAGGGAGGTCGAGCGCAGCGAGACCGGGTGGGGGCGGCAAGGCGATCCGGACACCGTCCCTCCTGTCTCCTCCCCCTTCATGGGGGAGGTGGCCCGCAGCGAAGCGGAGGGACGGAGGGAGCCTTCCCCCCGCACCTGACTCACCCCTCCACCCCCAGCCGCGCCAGGATCGCCGCCAGCGCCGCCTCCTGCTGCTGCGTCCGCCCGCTCGCCCCTGCCGCGCCGCCGTCATCCAACGCCCGATCCAGCCTCAGCATCAGCGCCGCCAGCCGCCCATAGGCATATCGTTGCAGACGAAACCGATCCCATCAGCCGCAAGGCGATCTGGGAACAAGCTGCATCTTGTTATCACGACCTAGACAGGCCGGAGGACGAGCTGCGCTGTTCAGTAGCTGCGGCCGAAGAATTCGTATTCATGGCTGACGCGATGGCCAGCTCTCCAATGGCCTCAGCAAGCTGGCTCGCAGATGCGATCAAATCGCTGCGTCCGCTTAAGGGGACGAAACCTCGTCGCCAGGAATTGGAGGCGCGCTTACGCGAAACCCAAGAAAACATCTCGGATGAGATGACCGCCTTTTCATCCGGCCCGATCGATCTGTCGGATATCGCACAGGGGACGATCGAGGTCTTCGAGCCAATGTCGTTGCCGACCGCCCTCGGTCAACTCGCCGTTCTCTCTCGGCCTCCGGCCATAGATGATCGACGCACGGCAGCGTTAGACAGCCTAAAAGAGTCACCACTTGCGTCGATTTTCGGCATCACCCGTATGGACCGCGACGGGAAGACTATCGCTGTCGTACCGGGTGCCGAGCTACGCGGAGAGCCAAATGAGGACTGGTTGCTTCACAATTACGCCCAGAGCGACGCCCTGAGGCGGCGGATCTTCATCGCTGGTCAGTTCGAGCCCGTTAGGCAGCATCTTGCGGCAAGATTTTCGTTCACGGATCGGCACTTCGCGTCAATTGTCGCGAACAGCCCGTTTGTCCCGCTCGGATATGAAAGCCTGTTCGCACTTGGCTTTGCGCGCATGATGCAAGGCGACCAGCTCTCAGCGGCCTACCTGCTACTTCCGCAACTGGAAAACTCGATAAGGGAACTTCTATCGAAGGCGGGAAACGACCCATCGATCATCCAATCGGACATGCGACAGGAGGATCGTTCTCTTTCCTCAATGCTGGACAATAATCGTGACCAGCTCGAGGGCATTTTTGGCCACGACCTGACTCTCGAACTCGACCTGCTGTTCAACTCTCGCCTAGGACCTGCGTTGAGGCACGACATGGCCCACGGCAAGGTGAGCACCAACGACTGTCGTGACACTGACGTTCGATATGCTTGCTGGCTGATCTATCGCATCACATGCCTGCCGCTCTTGTCTCAATGGTCGAAAATCGTTGAGCAAATTGAGACTGCCGAGTTTTAGGCCAAACAAGCCTTTGTTTGCTTCAGGCCACCAACATCTTGCGTGTCAGGCTGGCTTTGCAGACGCATAGGAAGTTCTCGATCTCGGAAGGGGACAATCGACCGATGAGCGGCCCAAACCTTTCCGCTTCAACGATTTTGCCATGAACACCCAGCGTTTGTGCACCCGCTTTCGCACCCGCGTGCAGGTACACCTTCTGCGGATATTTGCCTCGGTAGCGACCAAATCGCTCCGCCACGTCATAGGTGAGAAGCTCCGTATCCACGAACAGGTTTTCCGTCCTCCAGATGCGTTGAAATGCGGCCTGAAGCAGATCGAAATCCTCAGCTAACATCAGGTCGGACAGGTAATGGGAGGCAGACGCGGCAGCGGTCCGGATCGCGTCGTAACCAATCCTGTGTTGGTGACTATTCAGGGCTCGGCGAGACGGCCCCGCTCCATCCTCCCAATCATAAAAAGCCCGCACCAGCGCCTCCTCAGGGTTAGGTGCGCTCGTCCACCATTGGTCGCCCTTTGCTCGGTCGTTTGCATACTCCGCCTCGTAGGCGTCGAGCAGACCTCCAAGCGTCCAGTCCTGCCCGCCAACTTTCGCTGCTGTGCAACTCATTCGACGCGCGTTTGTCGGTCCGCAACGCATTCGCACCCCAGAACAAGATCGGGCGGAGCCCTGCAACTCCGCCTTGTCGATCACCTAACTAGTCGACCGGACTTGGAAGTCCATGTCGCACGTGTCGCTCTGGAGCAGCGAGTGGTGCACCGTCGAGATGGTCTGCGGCGACGACAAGGCTGGCCGCCGGGCCGTCCAGGAGATGCTGGATCGCCAGCCGCACTGACAAGAAAAAGGGCGGGCCCGTTTCCGGACCCGCCCTCCCTGTTCGTTCAGCCTGAGCCGAGCGTCGTGGACTAGAAGTCCATGTCGCCCATGCCGCCCATGCCGCCGCCGCCCATGCCGCCGGAACCGCCGCCCGAGCCCTTTTTGGGAGCATCGGCCACAGCGGCCTCGGTGGTGATCAGGATGCCGGCGACCGAGGCCGCGTCCTGCAGGGCCGTGCGGACGACCTTGGCCGGGTCGATCACGCCCATGGCGACCAGGTCGCCGTACTCTTCCGTCTGGGCGTTGAAGCCGAAGGTGAGCGAGGGGTTCTCGAGCACCTTGCCGACCACGATCGAGCCTTCGACGCCGGCGTTCTCGACGATCTGACGGATCGGGGCCTGGATGGCGCGACGGATGATGGCGATGCCGGCGGTCTGGTCGGGGTTGTCGCCTTTCAGACCTTCCAGCGCCTTGGTCGCCTTCAGCAGGGCGATGCCGCCGCCGGGGACGATGCCTTCTTCAACGGCGGCCCGCGTGGCGTTCAGGGCGTCGTCGACGCGGTCCTTCTTTTCCTTGACCTCGACCTCGGTCGAACCGCCGACGCGGATGACCGCGACGCCGCCGGCCAGTTTGGCCAGACGTTCCTGCAGTTTTTCCTTGTCGTAGTCCGAGGAGGTGTCCTCGATCTGCTTCTTGATCTGGCCGATGCGGGCCTCGATGGTTTCCTTCTCACCGGTGCCGTCCACGATGGTGGTGTCGTCCTTGGTGATGGTGACCTTCTTGGCCTTGCCGAGCATGTCGAGGGTGACGTTCTCGAGCTTGATGCCCAGGTCTTCCGAGATGACCTGGCCGCCGGTCAGGACGGCGATGTCCTCCAGCATGGCCTTGCGGCGGTCGCCGAAGCCCGGAGCCTTGACGGCGGCGACGCGCAGGCCGCCGCGCAGCTTGTTGACGACGAGCGTGGCCAGGGCCTCGCCCTCGATGTCCTCGGCGATGATGAGCAGCGGACGGCCCGACTGGACCACGGCTTCCAGGATCGGCAGCATGGCCTGGAGGCTGGACAGCTTCTTCTCGAACAGCAGGATCAGGGGCTCTTCGAGCTGAACCTCCATCTTGTCGGCGTTGGTGATGAAGTAGGGCGACAGATAGCCGCGGTCGAACTGCATGCCCTCGACGACGTCCAGCTCGGTCTCGGCCGTCTTGGCCTCTTCAACCGTGATGACGCCCTCGTTGCCGACCTTTTCCATGGCCTTGGCGATCATCTCGCCGACTTCAACGTCGCCGTTGGCGGAGATGGTGCCGACCTGGGCGATCTCGGAGTTGTTCGAGACCTTCTTGGCCGAGGCCTTGATGTCGGCGAGGACGGCCGTGACGGCCTTGTCGATGCCGCGCTTCAGATCCATCGGGTTCATGCCGGCGGCGACGGCCTTGAGGCCTTCCTGCACGATCGATTGCGCCAGGACGGTCGCGGTGGTGGTGCCGTCGCCCGCCTTGTCGTTCGTCTTCGAAGCGACTTCGCGGATCATCTGCGCGCCCATGTTCTCGAAGGCGTCTTCCAGCTCGATCTCTTTGGCGACCGAGACGCCGTCCTTGGTCGAGCGCGGGGCGCCGAAGGACTTCTGGATCACGACGTTGCGGCCCTTGGGACCCAGGGTCACCTTGACGGCGTTGGCGAGGACGTTGACGCCGCGCAGCATCTTGTCGCGCGCGTCGGTGTTGAACTGTACGATCTTGGCAGCCATTGAGGGCAGCTCCTAAATATTGAATTCGTTGAAGAAGGTCGGACGATCGGCGTGCTTACAGCACGCCCAGGACGTCGGATTCCTTCATGATGATCAAGTCTTCGCCTTCAAGCTTGACCTCGGTGCCCGACCATTTGCCGAACAGGATGCGGTCGCCGGCCTTCAGTTCCAGGGCGTTGACCGTGCCGCGCTCGTCACGAACGCCGGGGCCGACGGAGACGACTTCGCCTTCCTGCGGCTTTTCCTTGGCAGTGTCGGGGATGATGATCCCGCCCTTGGTCTTGGATTCTTCTTCCACGCGCTTGACGAGCACGCGGTCGCCGAGAGGACGAAACGCCATCTGTGTATTCTCCAGTGAAGACTTCAAAAGTTCATCGTCGCGGCTCGGGGGCGGCTTTTGGCAGCCGGGCCCCACGAATGCTAACGCGCAGCGGAAGTAGGGTCGCGGCCCAGCAGCGTCAAGACGTGCGCGCTCGATGAACGCCAGATGAACGGGAATTCAATTCAGCCGTTCAGGTTCACGAGCGCAGCAATGGATTTCGTCGGTCACCGTTCGCCCAGGTGGGAGAGCAGGCTTCACTGACCGCCTTGGAGGGCCAGAGAATGAAGATGTTTCGGATGATCGCTGTCGGCGCGGCCGCCCTGACCCTGAGCGCCGTCGCCATGCCGGCCGCCGCCGCCGCCGCCGCCGCCGCCCAGAACTACGGTCGCAACCATGACCGGCACGATCGGAATGACGACGGCGATGTGGTCGCGGGACTTCTGGTCGGCGCGGTCGTCGGCGGGATCGCCGGCGCGGTGCTCGGCGACGGCGACGATCGCTATGTCGCCGGGGGTGCCCTGGCCGGGGCGGCTCTGGGCGCGGCGGCCGCCAGCGACGACGACCGTCGCGGCTATCGCTCCTATGGCGGGAGCAGTTACGGCTACAGCTACGGTTCGGGCTACGGGTACGGTTACGGCAACAGTGGATACCGCTCCGACTGTGACTACTGGCGGGACGGGCGCTGCTGGCGCAATCGCGGCCACTGGGAGCGCGAGCACGACATCAACAGCCGCGAGCGGGGCTGGAATCGCCGCGACGACCGCAGGGATGATCGCCGCGACTGGCGTTCGGATCGGCGAGACGATCGCCGGGACGACCGGCGCGACGAACGCCGCTGGCGTAACTACTGAGACCTGAATCGGGCCCTTCGGGGCCCGATTCTACATCAGGCGCGTGAGCAGGGACGCGGTCGAGGGATCGAGCGTCGCCGACGGTCCGCCGGCCGAGACATCCTTCAGGATCGCCCTGGCCAACACCTTGCCCAGCTCCACCCCCCACTGGTCGAAGGAGTTGATGTCCCAGATCACCCCTTCGACGAAGGTCTTGTGCTCGTAGAGGGCCAGAAGGGCGCCCAGCGTCCCGGGCGTCAGATGCTCCATGGCGATGGCGGTCGAGGGTCGATTGCCAGGGAAGGTCTTGTGCGTCGCCAGCCGGTCGGCCTCGGCCGCATCCGCGCCGGAGGCGAGCAGTTCAGCACGCGCCTCCTCCGTCGTCTTGCCCAGCATCAGCGCCTGACCCTGGGCCAGGGCATTCGACCACAGCGGGCTTTCAGGCGGCTCGGCGTGCGTCTTCGCCACGATGACGAACTCGGCCGGGACGACCTGCGGCCCCTGGTGAATCTGCTGAAAGAAGGCGTGCTGGCCGTTGGTGCCGGGCTCGCCGAAGACGACGGGGCAGGTCTGGCGCGTCACGGTCGAGCCGTCGCGATGCACCCTCTTGCCGTTCGACTCCATCTCCAGTTGCTGCAGGAAAGAGGGCAGACGACGCAGGGCGTGTGCGTAGGGGGCGACCGTGCGGGCGGGCCGGTTCAGGCCGTCAACGTTCCAGATCTGGGCCAGGGCCATCAGGACGGGGGCGTTCTTCTCAAGCGGAGCCGAAACGAAATGGTCGTCCATGGCCGCAGCGCCGGCCAGCATGGCGTCGAACACGTCCGCCCCCAGGGCGATGACGCAGCTCAGGCTGACCGCTGACCACAGGGAATAACGACCGCCGACCCAGTCCCGGAAGGCGAAGGTGCGGGCGCAGCCGAAGGCCTTGGCCTTGTCCGGCGCGGCGGTCACGCCGATGAAATGCCTGTCGCGGCCGGCCTCGGGCAGGCCAGCCGCCAGCCAGGCCCTGGCAGCCTCGGCATTGGCGAGGGTTTCCTGGGTGGTGAAGGTCTTGGAGACGACGACGACCAGAGTCGTCTCGGGATCGAGGCCGGTCAGGGCCTCGGCCATGTCACGCGGATCGATGTTGGCGACGAAGCGCAGGTCGATCTGCGGGTCGACAGGACGAAGCCCGTCCCAGACGACGCGGGGACCGAGGTCCGAACCGCCGATGCCGATGTGGACGATGGCCTTGAAGGGCTTGCCGGTCGCGCCCGTCTCGGCGCCTGAGCGGACGGCGGTCGCATAGGCGGCCATGTCGGCCCGGACGGCGTCGACCCCGGCGGAGACGGCTTCGCCGAGGGCATGGAAGTCGGCGCCCGTCGCCGCGCGCAGGGCGGGGTGCAGGACGGCGCGGCCCTCGGTGAAGTTGATCGCCTCGCCGTCGAACAGCCGTGTCCGGGCCGCCTCGACCCCGGCCGAGCGGGCCAGGTCCAGACAGGTCTCGAAGGCGGCTTCTGTCCAGCTCTGCTTGGACAGGTCGATATAGAGACCCGCCGCCTCGACCGTCATCCGGGCCAGCCGATCCGGGTCAGCCGCGAACTGTTCGACGATGCGGGCGTCGGCATCCAGCGCCGCGGCGACATCGAAGGCGGTCCAGTCGGTCATGCGAACATATCCCCTTAATCAAGGTCTCGTTTACGGGTGGGGCGTAGACCGGTTCAATCGTAGATTCGCGAAAAGGTCGTTCACCATGTCCTGTGGCATCGCCATCGCCGCCGCCCTTCTGCTGAGCGACCCCAATGTGGTCCTGGCCGCCGCCGAGCCGGCCGCGGTGGCCGGAGCGCCGGTCTCGGTCGCGTCCGAGCCCCTGTTCATCGACATCGTCAGCCGCGCCGGCGCCCTGAAGACCGTCGTCGAGGGCTGGAACGGCGCGCTGACCGACTTCGACGCCTTCAAGATTCAGGCGCAGGAACTCGCCGCTCTCGACATGCAGGCGCACCTGATCCTCAAGGAGCGCGGCACGGACGGCGACCTGAAATGCATCCTGCGCGGCATTTCCGAGGACATCCCGCTGAAATTGGGGGCTGTGGAAGCCGCCGCCACGGACGAGGCCCGCGCCACCGCCCTGTCGGAACTGTCCTATCTGCTGAACGACAATGTCGAGGTCATCACGGCCCCGCCGCAGCCCGGCGCGCAGAGCGGCCTGGCGGCGGAGTAGCGCGTCTCGACGCCGGGACGACGAAACTGGAAAATAGTCCTACACCGCCCTTGCAGGACGTGGGCCCGGTGCCCACATCCCGTCCGGGTCTTTGACAACTTCACGCGCGGACGAACGACGCACTGGCGGACAAATCAGCTTCCTTCCAGGTCGTTGTGTTTGCCCACAAACCGCCGCAGGTCGTCCGCTTCGTCCGTTTGGTCAGGGTGTTTTCAACGGACAAAATCCGGGACTGACGGCGATCAGGCCTCTTCCGGGTATTTGATCGAACAGCCGTAGGGCGGGGCATAGGCCGTGCGAACGCCGCGGCCGGCTTCCACGTCATCGAGCGCCGCGCGCACGAAATTGTTCGCGCCTTCCAGATCCTCGACCGTGTTGGTCGGGCGGTCGTCGATGCCGCCCGCGAACAGGATGCGGCCCTCGCCGTCGATCACCCGCATGTCGGGCGTCGTCATCGCGCCGTAAGCCTTGCCGACCGTTTCCTCGGGATCGAGCAGCAGATGGGTCGAGGCGGCGTTGTTACGGGTCCGCCAGGCGCGGGCCCCTTCGCCCTCGACATGGCCCTGTTTGCCCGGCGCGGACGAGATGACGGTCAGCCAGATCACGCCGTCGGCGACGGCCTCGCGCCGCAGGGCCTGCATGGCCCCTGAGGAAGAGTGTTTCTGGACATAGGGGCAGCCCTCGTTGGTCCATTCGATGACGACAGTCTTGGCCCGGAAGTCGGCGAGGGAACGCGCGACCCCTTCGCTGTCGATCAGGGTGAAGGCGGGGGCGAGCTGGGCCCGACCGGTCGTCGCGACGGCGGGGGTCGCCCCGGTCGCCGGGGCGGTGGCGGGCGCCTCGGCCTGCTGGCAGGCGGCAAGGGTCAGAAGGGCGGCGGCGAGGATGGGCAGACGGGCCAAGGCGGCGGTCTCCTTCAGGTCGGCTCAGGGACGGCCGCTCTCCAGGGCGTCGATCACGACTCCTTCGGTCAAG
This sequence comes from Brevundimonas sp. TWP2-3-4b1, assembly GCF_049897665.1. Lineage (NCBI taxonomy): Bacteria > Pseudomonadati > Pseudomonadota > Alphaproteobacteria > Caulobacterales > Caulobacteraceae > Brevundimonas > Brevundimonas sp. TWP2-3-4b1. Next base: position 15,432 of record NZ_JAFCWQ010000022.1, read on the forward strand.
AGCTGGGGCAGGATGCGGGGCTCGGGCGAGCCGGGCGCGTAGAAAAGATATAGCGGAACGCCGGAGCGTCGGCGGCGCTCCAGCTCGCGGGTGATCGCGTCATCTCGTCGCGTCCAGTCGCCCACGAGATAGACCGCGTTCGACGCCGCCATGACCTTGGCGACCCTGGGAGAGCTCAGCGAGGTCCGCTCGTTGATCTTACAGGTGACGCACCAGTCGGCGGTGAAGTTGACCAGCACCGGCCGACCTTCGGCCTGGGCCGCCGCCACGGCCTCCACTGACCAGGGTTGCGAGGCCAGCGGACCAGACGCAGCCGTGACGTCTCCGCCTTCCGCACGTGCCTGACCGATGGCGACGCCGGTCAGGGCGATGGCGGCGACGATGGACAGGGTCGCTGTCACGGCGCTGATCACGGCTGTCCCGCCTTGCGCGCGACGCGTCTGATTGATCCCCGCCAGCCACAGGCCGAGACCCAGGAAGAGGATCGCGAGGAAGAGGACGCCCAGCGCGTCTGCCCCCGCCTGCCGCGCGAAGACCCAGGCCAACCACAGGCCCGCGCCGTACATGGGGAAGGCCAGCAGGCCCTTGAGCCGATCCATCCAGGGGCCGGGACGAGGCAGTTTCGCCAGCAGACGCGGCGACAGGCTGACGATCACATAGGGCAGGGCCAGACCCAGACCCAGCATCAGGAAGACGACCAGCGCCATCGGCCAGGGCATCAGCAGGGCGGCCCCGAGGGCGAAGGCCATGAAGGGGGCGGTGCAGGGCGCCGCCACCACCACCGCCAGCACGCCAGTGAAGAAGGCGCCAACCCCGCCGGAGAGCCGTGACAGGGGCCCGGAACCCGCGGCCTGCAAACCGGCGCCGACATGGAAGACGCCCGACAGGTTCAGGCCCACGGCGAGCATCAGAAGGGCGAGGACGGCCACGACGCCCGGCGACTGAAGCTGGAAGCCCCAGCCCACCGCCTGCCCGCCAGCCCGCAAGGCGAGCAGGATCCCGGCCAGGACGAGGAAGGTCGTCAGCACGCCTGCGAGAAAGGCCAGGCCGTCTCGCCGCGCCCCTGCGGGCGCGTGGGCGCCGGCGGTCAGGGCGGCGGCCTTCATGGCCAGGATCGGGAAGACGCAGGGCATCAGGTTCAGGATCAACCCGCCCAGCAGGGCCAGGAGCGCCGCCTGCAGGAAGCCCGTCCAGGATGACGGCGCGCCGCCTGCGGGCCGCTCTGACAGGTCGAGCGCACCACCGCCGCCCGCCCCGGGCAGGGCCGGGCCGGGAACGGCCGCGATCTCCCAGGCGCCGTCGTCGGTGACGAGGAGTCCCCCGATCGGCCCGGTCAGCCCCTCGGCCGCCAGCTTGCCGCCGACGGACAGGTTCAGGGTCACCCCGTCCGGCCCCCGCTCGCCCGGCTGGGGCGCTGAATGATCGATCAGGCCGCTCTCGAACGGGAAGAACCAGGCGCGTTGGGGCTCAAGGCCCGCGAGCGGTCCGCCGGTCGCGGAGAGGCGCAGCGTCCGGCCCTCCAGCACGGCCCGGGCGGCGATGCCGGCGGGACGGGGGGCGGTCTCGACCACGGCCTGGATCGCGGCGCCGTAGCGGGCATCCAGCGGCGCTGCGCCCTGGCGGATCGGGAGGTCGAGCCTGAGCGTCAGCTCATCCGGCACGCACATCTCGTCGCTGCACACCAGGAACAGGGCGCGGACGATGAGGGGCAGGGTAGAGCCGGGACGGGCGTCGGCCGGAACCTCGATCGGCGCCGGCAGAAGCACCTCGCCGGAGTAGCCGAAGTTCATCAGGTGCTGCAGACGCTGGCGTTCGGGCGTCGGCCACACGATGTCCCCGGCTACCACGCCCGCGGGCAGGGTCCAGTCAAGAGTGGTCGCGCCGCCGGAATCACCGGGATTGCGCCAATAGGTGTGCCAGCCGGGCTCTATCGTCTGGCGGACGGCGACGATGGCGGTGGAGCCGGGGGCGGCCCACTGGCTCATCGGGACCAGTTCGGCCTCGATCCGTACCGTGCGTTGGGGGCCGGGCTGGGCGAAGGGGGGCGCGCGGCTGATCGCCGGCGTCTGGGCCAGCGCCGGCGCTGTCGACAGCAGTAGCGAAAAGAGGAGGGCGAAGAGGCGCAACATCGCCTGCAGCCTTAGCGGCCTGCGGTCGTCACCGCCACGGCCCAATCCGTCACAGGAACGCCGTCGCCTAGCTGGTGGCGGCGCTCACGGCGGTCGAGACCTTGTCGAACGTGCCGGTGGCCTTGCCGGCGAACAGGGAGACGGCCCCGACGATCACCAGAAAGATCATCGCCACGATCAGTCCGTATTCGATGGCGGTGGCGCCGCTGTCGCTTTTCAGGAACCGGCGGATCAGGCGCATCATTCGGCCCTCCGTTGGGCGAAACCTTAAAGAAGATCGCGCAACCAGGCGACCAGCGGGGCGTCGGCGGGCGGCATGGGATAGTCCGACAGCTTGTCCGGCTTCACCCAAGCCAGGGCGGCGTGCTCGCGCTTGACGACCACGCCGGACCAGCGCCGGCACAGGTAGAGTGGCATCAAGAGGTGAAACGATTCATAAGCGTGGCTCGCGAAGACGAACGGGGCCAGACAGGCCTCGTTGACGTCGATGCCCAACTCCTCGTGCAGTTCGCGGATCAGGGCCGCCTCGGGCCGTTCGCCGGCTTCGACCTTGCCGCCCGGGAACTCCCACAGGCCCGCCAGCGCCTTGCCCTCGGGCCGCTGGGCGATCAACACCCGGCTGTCCACATCGATCAGGGCGACGGCGACGACAAGGACGGTGGGTAGTACGTGGGGGAGGGCGGCTTCGGTCATGCCGCCCAATACCGTCTGGCGTAACGCGACTGCAATCATTGGTCATCCAGTGTGTCCGCCACGTCCTTGCGGATTGGGGCGGCAATCAGGCAAGCAGTTTTGCTTTCGTTCCGTCGGCGTCCGACGGCTTCACCGTGAGATCGTTACCGCCCGCCATGGTCGCCTCCTCCCTGTCAGACACATTGTCGAGCCCCGAGGTCCAGGCCTTCGCCAGCGGATTCCCGGTGCTGGTCGTCCACCTCATGGTCACCTTCGGGCTGTTGGGCGCGGGAGCGGTCATCTACGCCCTCCTGACGCCGTGGAAGGAGATCAGCCTGATCCGGGAAGGCAACGCCGCGGCCGGCGTCGCCTTCGGCGGGGTCCTGCTCGGCCTCGCCGTTCCTCTTGCGGTGTCGATGTCGGTGTCCACCTCAGTGGCGGATATCGTCCTGTGGGGCGTGGCGACCCTGGTGTTGCAGCTTCTCGCCTTCCGCATCGTCGATCTGGTCCTGACCGGCCTGCCCCAACGCATTCAGGAGGGCGAAATCTCCGCCGCCGTGCTCCTGGTGTCGGCCAAGCTGGCGACCGCGCTGATCCTCGCCGCCGCCCTGACGGGCTGAGCTCGCGCGGATGCGTTTTCCCCGTCCGCCGGACTGGCTGATCTATTCCAGCGTGGTCTTCGCCCTGGTGCTGGGTTCGCTCAGTCGGCGCGAGAACGCCGATGCCCCGCCCGCGCCCCCGCCGCCCGACGAGATCGAGGGCGCCCTGCTGGGGCCCGTCACTCCCTTTGATCCTTCAGTGACGGTGACCGCGCCGGACGCGCCCTTCCAGCCTGTCGCCGGAACCGCCTTCTCGATCGCCGGGCGCGGGCGCTGGCTGACCGCGCGCCATGTCGTCGAGGGCTGTCGTCGGCCGGCGCTGGTCGTCGGCGGCGGTCGCGCCGTGGCGGCCGATGTGCGGCTGTCGCCCCGGGCCGACATCGCCCTGCTGATCACCGCCGGCGGTCCGCCCGCCCTGCCGGTCACGACCCATGCGCCCCTGTACGTCGGCCAGCGGGCCTTCCATCCCGGTTTCCCTCAGGGCAGGCCGGGCGAGGTCACCTCGCGCCTGCTCGGCCGCGAGACGCTAAAGGTCCGGGGACGCGGCGCCTATGACGAGCCGGTGCTGGCCTGGGCCGAGGTCGGGCGAACCTCCGGGCTGGAGGGCACGCTCGCGGGCCTGTCCGGTGCGCCCGTGCTGGACAGGCGGGGACGCGTCGTCGCCCTGACCATCGCCGAGGCGCCGCGCCGGGGACGGCTCTACACCACCGCGCCCGACACCCTGGGCCCCGCCATCCGGGGGGAACAGCAGGCGGACGAACAGTTGCTGGGCGAGCCCGTCACCGTCGATAATTATGGCCGGGTCTCCGACGACCTGCGTCGCGATCTGCGGGTCGCCCAGGTGGTCTGTCTGTCGAGGTGAGCGCCCTGCCCGTCGATCCGCATCTCTATGTCGTCTTCCTGGGCGTGATGATGGTCATGGCGGTGACGCCCGGACCCGCAAACCTTTTCTCCATCGCCACCGGCATGGAGCGCGGCAAGCGGGCGGTGCTGATCGCGGTGGCCGGCATGAATGTGGCGACCCTGGTCTGGTTCGGCGCGGCCGCGCTTGGACTCGGCGCCTTGGTGACGGCTTTTCCCGAGGTGTTTCGCTGGGTCGCGGTCGCCGGCGCCCTCTATGTGGCCTGGCTGGGCGCGTCCTCGATCCAATCCGCGTTCAAACCTGCCCCGGGCGAGGTCTCGACCGAGGGCCGAACCCACCTGCGCCGACCCGCCTTCGTCGATGGTTTCCTGGTGCAGATCGCCAATCCGAAGGCGGTGCTTTTCTTCACCGCCGTCCTGCCGCCCTTCCTCGATATCGACCGTCCCGCCGCACCCCAACTGGCCCTGTTCGCGGTCGCGGTCATCGGCATGGACGTCCTGACCATGAGCGCCTACGGTCTCAGCGGCGCCGTTCTGGCGCGGCGGATGGGCGAGCCTCGTTTCCGGCGCGGCTTCGGTGTCTTCGTCGGCTCCCTGCTTCTGATTGCCGCAGTCCTGATTGTCTTGCGATTATAGAGGTTTGTGGGTTGGCGGAACGTCTCTGTTCATGCGCCGTTCAGGTGAAATGACGGATTTTCTGCTCAAGTTCAGGAGCTCCCAAATGACGTCCTCGATCAAATCCCTTCTCGTGGTGGCGGCCTCGGCCCTGACGTTGGCCGCCTGCGCCACCTCCACCGCCTACGCCCCTGCCGGCTACAACGGCCAGCGCGGGGGCTATGCCGAGCAGCGTCTGGAGAATGACCGTTATCGCGTCAGCTTCTCGGGCAACTCTGTCACCGCGCGCGACCAGGTCGAGATGGGCCTCTTGCTGCGCTCGGCCGAATTGACAGTCGAGAACGGCTACGACTGGTTCTCAACGGTCAATCGCGCCACCGATCGCGACACCCGCTACCAGACGATCGGCGATCCGTTCTTCAACCGTTACAGCCCGTTCTGGGGCCCGTCGTGGCGCTACTACGGCCCGCGCGGCTGGAGCCGGTGGAACGACCCGTTCTGGGGCCGCGACGACTTCGACGTTCGCCAGATCGACCGTTACGAGGCAACTACCGAAATCGTGATGGGTCGCGGCGCCAAGCCCTCCGGCGACGCCAACGCCTTCGACGCCCGCGAAGTGATCGCCAACATCGGCGGCAGCGTCACTCGCCCGATGTAATCAAGGCATCCGAAGCAGCGGCTCAGGCCACCGCTTCGGATTCCGCCCTTGGCGGCTCCAGGTCGGCGATCGGCGCGACATAGTCCGCCATCGCGTCGAACTCGTTCAAGAAGATCGCCCGAAGGTCATCGGTCTCCATGATGACCTCGTGCTTGGCGTGATCGATCTCGACATAGCGACCCCGGCCAAGCCGCTTGGCGGCCCAGCGGTTGGTGTGTTTCCAGACGCGGTCGTCGTCGCCTGCCTGCACGATGGTGCAGGGAATCTGGACCGACTTCAGCGCCTTGGGCTTCAGCGATCGTTCGCCCGCGTCGATGCCGAACGCCAGCCAGCCCCAGGTGGGGCCGCCGACCGCCAAGTGCGGACAGGCGTACAGCTGCTGACGCCACAGTTCGTAGCGGGTCTCGTCGGACGTCAGTGCGTCCTTCTCGAACGTATGGTCAAAGGGATCGTCGGCGTCGTCCAGCACGAAGTCGCCGGCCTTGCCGTGGCGCACGTTCCAGCGCACCGCCAGCTTGACCGACCACATCGACCGTTTTCCGGTCTTGATGCGCAGCATCGGACTGGACAGGACAGCCCCGGCGAACCGGGTCTCCCCGGCCTCCAGGCAGAGCAGGTTCAGCACCCCGCCCATCGAGTGGCCGACCATGATCCAAGGCTTGGGCGCGCGCGTCTCGAACGCGTCCAGAAGCCGGGCATAGTCGTCCTGGAACTCCTCCACCGCGCGGGCGTGACCCTTCAACCGGTCCGGCAGCAGTCGCGCCGACAGGCCCTGGCCGCGCCAGTCGTGGGCCAGGACGCACCACCCGCGCGCGAGGAAGTTGCCGATGACCTCGAAATACTTCTCTATCGGTTCGGTCCGGCCCGGCGACAGCACCACAGTGCCCCGCGGCTTCGGCGCGACCAGGGCGGACGGGGTCCAGAGAGCAGCGCGCAGTCGCAGCCCCCCGGCGCCCCGAAACCATTCGCCGACCCCTCCGGGCGGGGCGGCGGCTCCGGGCACGCCCATCAGCGGAGCATTGGCAGCGAAGGCGGCGGCGCGGTTCACTCGGGCTTCCTGAACTTCAAGGTCATGCGATCGCTTTCGCCGATCGCGCGGTATTTGGCGGAATCAAACGCCGGATCGGGCGCCTCACCCTGGGCCGCCGTCAAGAGGCGCGGCGGCAGGGTCTCGACGCCGAAGGGGTGGTCCTTTGTGTCTTCCGGGTTGGCGTTGATCTCGGACGCGGCGACGAAGATGAACCCGGCCTCGGCCGCCAGCTGTTTGACGAATGCCTCCTGGACATAGCCGTTGGAGGCGGCCGGATCCTGATCCTCGTCGGGAGCCAGCCGGTGCTGCTCCACGCCAAGGACGCCGCCGGGCTTCACGGCGGCATAGGCGTCCGCGAAAGCTTTTTCGGCGATGCCCGCCGCCATCCAGGCGTGGATGTTACGCATGAACAGAGCCATGTCGGCGGTCCCGGCCGGCGCCACCGGTCCGGTGCCGGACCCGAAGGCGCTGAACTTCACGTCGCCGTAGAGCCTGCGGTCCGAACCGAACCGGCGCTCGAAATTGGCCATCAGAGCCGCCTGGGCAGGGTCTGTCCCCGGTCCGGTCGCGAAGCCCGCGCCGTAGTATTCGCCGTCGCCCTTGGCGAGATAGGGGGCCAGAATCTCGGTATACCAGCCGCTGCCCGGCCAAAACTCGACCACATGCATCGACGGTTGCAGGCCGAAGAAGCGCAGCGTCTCCAGTGGGTGGCGATAGATGTCGCGCGGCCGGTCTGCGGCGCGCCATGGCCCCTGGATGGCCCATTCGAGTGAGCCTTCGGGCGGCCCGGCGGGAGCCTCGGGGTCGGCGGTCTTCTCTTCCTTTCGGCCACAGGCCGCGACGCCGGCGATCAGTACGAGACCGACGCCGGACAGCATTGCCCGACGCGATGGTCCCGTTCGCCCTATCCGCGCCTGATGCCGCATCAACTCTTCCCCGCCGGCCGTCGCCGGGAGGGCGACGCCGTCCCGGAACGGGTTGGGATAGAGGGGTTCGCCAATGCCGTCAAAGGCTTGAAACTCAGGCGGGCTTGCGGAATCGCAGGGTCATCCGATCGCTCTCGCCGATAGCGTCATATTCGGTCCGTTCGGCCTCGGTCAGGGGCGTCGCCCGGTCGGTGGCGTTGCCTTCGCGCGCGGCGCTGGTCCTTACCGGCGGCAGGGTCCAGACGCCGAACGGGTGGTCGCGATCGTCCCTGGGATTGGCGTTCAGCTCGCTGCGTGCCTCCAGCACGAAACCGGCCGCCTGCGCGGCATGAATGACATAGCTTTCCGGGACATAGCCGGTGGGCGCAGTGACATCCGCGTTCAGCCCCTCAAGGGCGCGATGCTGTTCCACGGCCAGGATGCCGCCCGGTTTCAGGGCTTTGAAGAAGGCCGCCAGGTAGGGGCCGGTGCGCTGCGGGTTCGAGCGGTGCCAGTTGTGGAAGGCGCGGGCGACTACGACCATGTCCGCCGTGCCGTCAGCCACGACCATCCCTTCCAGCGGACGATTGACGGGGACATAGGCGCCGCCGGTCGCCTGGGCATAGGGCTGGAGGATCGCGCTCCACCAGCCGCCCCGGCCGGGTTCGATCTCGACCACAGTCGACCCAGGCGTCAGCCCCCAGAAGGTCAGGGTCTCGAACGGATGGCGGAAGGCGTCACGCGCGACGTCTGCGGCCGGGCGCGCATCCGAGCCGATCGCGGCCTGGAGCGCCTCATCCTCCTGCAGCACCGGCGGCGGCATGGCCTCGCGTCGCGCCTCGCGCTGGGCTGGGGTCTCTCCAGAGGAAGGTGCGGTCTGGGCGGCGGCGGCTCCTGCCGAGATCAGAGCGAGGGTGGTGACGAGGACGAGTCTGGACGCGCGCATGGTCAGCTCCGAAACAGAGGGCGGGTTGGGCGGCACCTTACGGACAGGTTGCACGCGGGCAAGTGATGATCCCGCAACGGGCCTGCCCTTGACGTCGCACTCAGGCATCCCACCTCTTCATCCGAGAGCGCCGATCCCGGGCTCTCGCAGACCGGACGGGGCCCAACAGGGACCGCTCGGGCTGATTCCCACCGCCGCTCCGGGCAACGCGGAGCGGCTCAATCTTGCTAATGATCAGGAGATCGACATGCGTACCATCGACTTCACCCCCCTCTATCGCTCCGCCGTAGGCTTCGACCGCCTGGCCGGCCTTCTCGAAAGCGCCGCGCGCACTGGCCCGGAGACCGGCTGGCCGCCCTACAATATCGAGACGACGGGCGAGAACGCCTATCGGATCGAGATCGCCGTCGCCGGCTTCAGGCCCGACGAGCTGAACATCGAGGTCAAGGAAAACCTGCTCACCGTCACCGGCCGCAAGACTGCCAATGACGATGCGTCGGCGAACCGCACCTATCTGCATCGCGGCCTGGCCGAGCGCGACTTCGAGCGCCGCTTCCAGCTGGCTGACTATGTGGTGGTGACCGAAGCTTCGCTCGATAACGGCCTCCTGGCCGTCAGCCTGAAGCGCGAACTGCCTGAGGCCCTCAAGCCCCGGCGCATCGAGATCGCGACGGGTACGCCGACGGCGGCTCTGATCGAAGGCGAAGCGGCGTAAGCCTCGGCCTTCGCGAATGAATGGAAAGGGCGGTCCTCGGGCCGCCCTTTTCTAGTCAGGCGGCGACCGCCGTTTGGCCGAGGCCTGTGACGCGGTCGAGACAGGCGTCGGTCAGGGTCGCACCGTCCAGCTTCGCCCCCGTGGCGTTGGAGCCGGACAGGTCCGCGCCCGTCAGATTGGCCTTCGACAGGTCTGCACGGAACAGTTCGGCATAGCGCATGCGCGCGCCGACGAAGTTCGACGGCACGCAGCGGGTCGGACCCAGGGGCAGCGGGCTGATGTCGGCGGCTGTCAGATCGACCTTGGTCATCAGGGCCTCGCCGAAGCGGGCGCCGCGCAGGTCCGCCTTGCCGAGCAGTGCGCCGCGCAGATCGGCCTTCTCGAAATTGGCTCCCTGGAGCTGCGCGCCGCACAGGTCGAGACCCGCAAGACAGGCGCCCTTGGCGCTCATGGCCGAGAGTTTCAGCCCCTTCAGCCGATCGCCGAGCGGGCGAAGATCCTCGCCGTCCAGAACCGCCGGCCCGCCCAGAACACCGCCGCTTTCGGCCCAGGCGTTGGCGTCCAGCGCCATCTGATAGAGTTCTTCGGCCCGGGCGATGGTCGCCGCGTCCGGCTCACGGAGCGAGCCGGTTGTGTCGGTTCGGTCCAGCCTGGCCCGATCCATGGCCACGCCGGTCAGGATGGCGCCGCACAGGCGCGCGCCCGCCAGATTGGCCCCACCGACATCGGCGCCTTCCAGCAGGGCGCCGGACAGGTCCGCGTCCTTCAGGTTGGCGCCGTTCAGCCGTGCGCCGCGCATCGAGCAGTCGGTGAAATCGGCCTTGCAGGCGCTGACGCCGTCGAAACGGGAGCCGTCCAGAGTGGCCCCCGCGAACCGGGCTCCATCAGCCAGCCCCTGGCGGGTTTCATGGCGGGCCGAGGCGAGACCCCTGGTTTCGTGCGGGACGGCGATCACGCCTTCCCGGAAATCGGCCTGGGTCAGGTCCGCCTCGGACAGGTCGGCGCCCTGCAGACAGGTTCCCCGGATATCCGCCCGCCTCAGGCAGGCCCGGGTCAGATCGGCGCCGCGCAGGTCGCATCCGAACAGGATCGCGCGTTCCAGCCGCGCCCCGGCCATGTTGCAGTTCTCCAGGCTCGAACCGGAGAAGTCGGCGTCGTCCAGTATCCGATGCGCCATCGAGACGCCGGTCAGGTCGATGAATTTCAGCGAAAGCTTTCGCCCGCCCGGCCTGCCGGTGACGAACCGCTCGTGGGCGGCGGCGAACATGTCGAAATCGCCCTGTCCGAGGCGGCGTCGGGTCATGGTCATGCCGGTTCTCCGTCCCGCTGAAGTCCGCGGACCCCGGCGAGAACCGCGTCAGTGAAATCGGCATGGCGCGTCTGGGCGCCATGCATGCCGGCCCGGGTCAGATCCGCGCCCGCAAGAAGGCAGCGTCGCAGATCCGCCCCGGAAAAATCGACCGAGCGCAGCACGGCTTCAGTCAGGTCGGCGGGCAGAAGCCGCTCGGGCCCGAGCATCAACGGCCCCAGTTGCGCTTCGCGCAGGTCCGCCCCATTCAGCCGCGCCCCGACGAGCCGCGCCCCGCGCAGGTCGGCCCGGCGCAGGTTGACCGACCTCAGGTCTGCCCCCTCGAGATGCGCCCCCTGCAACTGCACCCCTTCCATGTTCAGGCCGTAGAACACGGCGCGCTTCGCCGACAGTGCGGTCAGGTTGAGGCCCGTGATCGACCCCAGGCCGCGCAGATCGACGTCGTCGAATACCGAGGGCTGGCCCTCGACCCCACCGGTCTCGCACCAGTTGGCATGTTCATGCAGCATCTCGGCCGCCGGCAACTGGGCCACCGGCTCGCCGGCCGAACCCTTGTCGGTCAAGGCCCCGTCCAGATTGGCGCCATCGGTGCGCCACAAGGACGAGATCACCCCGACCAGAATGGCGTCGCGCAGATCCGCGCCGGTCAGGTCGGCCCCGGACATGTCGGCGCCCGCCAGGTCCGCGCCTCGGAAATTAGCCTGTTTCAGGTTCGCCCGGACCAGCTTGCAGTCCTTCATGATGGCGTCGGAGAAGTCCGCCGACTGGGCTGCGATGCCCGACAGACGCGACCGCTGCAGATTGGCGCCGACCAGGCTGGCGCCCTGGGCCTGGGTGACCTCCCGGCCTTTGGCCTCCAGCACGCGGAAGCCGACCTTGCGGTCCGCCGAGGCAATCGTGCCTTCGCGCAGGTCCGCCTCGAACAGGTCCGCTCCCGACAGATCCGCGCCTCGCAGGCAGGCGCCGCGCAGGTCCGCGCGGCGCATCGACGCCTCAACGAGGATCGCGTCCTGCATGTCCGCGCCGAAGAAGGATCCGTTGTCCAGCTTGCAGTCCGTCAGATCGCAGCCGATCATCGCGGCGGCGGAGAAGTCGGCATCAGCGAGATTGCGGCCCTTCAGGCTGAGGCCAGACAGATCCAACCAGGCGAAGACCGCCCGCGCGCCGCCGGGGCGCGCCTGCCACAGGCGGTCGTGACGCGCGCACATGGCGTCGACTTCCTGCTGGGTGATGCGGCGTCGAAGGACGCCTTCCTGGACCGCTGACATGATCCCATGATGGGACAAGGTCGCTTAAGGAAGGTTTTCGGAAACCCTGATTTCTTTCAGCCCTCTGCCGGAGATTTGCGCCGCGATCCCGTGTCTGACCTGCGGTTCGTCCGAAGCGGACGAAAATTATACCCTGACGAAACGGACGAAACGGACGAAACCCGAGAGATGCTAAATGAAAACAGTGACGTGGATTTCCCGTCCTTGTCCGAAGGCTGCACGCTGCACGCTGCACGCTGCAGTCGGGGAACCAGCGGGTGTTTCGGTTCTGATGTCAAAGACCCGGTTGAGCAGATGGTAGGCCCGGAAGGCCAAACAAGACCTGACGATGAATTAAATCCTACGGCGTCTCGGCTCGGCGCGCCGTGGCTTGCCCGTGCGCCGGTTCGACACCGATCAGGTTCAGACTGTAAGCAACCCCTGCTCGGCCAGGGCGTCAGCCAGTTCGCCCGGTGACGTCCAAAGCCGCGTGTATCCGGCCTCGCCCAGCCGTTTCAGTTCGGTGACAAGATCGGCGCGGGCCGAGGCGGCGAACCGGGCGTCGAAACCCTGGCCGTCGGTGCTGATGCGAACCATCGGCCGTCCGGTCTCGAGCCGGTGCAGGAAGCCTTCCGAAAGGATGGCGGCCTCGTCCTTCATCAGGCCGGTCTCGACCACGAGGCCCGCCTGGCGCAGCCGCTCGGTGCCTCGCCCCGAAGCGAACGGCGAGGGATCCAGCGCCGCCACCACGACGCGGGCGATCTTCGCCTCGGCCAGAAACTGGGCGCAGGACGCCCGACCCGACGACCGGGCCCCGCAGGGCTCCAGCGTCACATAGGCGGTCGCGCCCTCAACCTCGGCGCCGGCAGCCGGCACGGCCTGTTCCTCGGCGTGGGGGCGTCCCCCCGCGGCGGTCGCAGCCTCGGCCAGCAGCCTGCCGTTCTTGACGATGACACAACCCACCGCCGGATTGGGCCAGGTCTCGCCCATCCGTTCCAGCGCCAGGTCGATGGCCCGGCGCATGTAGACATCATCGTCGCTCACGCCGCGACGGGCGGGGTCGTCGCTCATGAAATCGCCGGGAGTGCAGAGGCGCGGCCGGCGTCCAGATAGCGGGCCGAAACGGGCTTCAGGTCGGCGTCCAGGTCGATGTCCAGCGGATTTCCGGTGGGGATCTCGACACCGACGATACGATCGTCGGGCACGTCGAACAGATGTTTGACGATGGCGCGCAGGGAATTGCCGTGGGCGGCGATCAGCACGTCCTCGCCGGCCTTCAGACGCGGCGCGATGGCTTCGTTCCAGTAGGGCAGGACGCGGTCGAGCGTGGTCTTCAGGCTCTCGGTGTCGGGAATGGCCTGGCCGGCATAGCGGGGATCGCCCGCGAAATCCCACTCGCTGCCCGCCTCCAGCGGCGGCGGCGGGATGTCGTAGCTGCGTCGCCAGATCTTCACCTGGTCCTCGCCGTGCTTCAGGGCGGTCTCGGCCTTGTCCAGCCCGGTCAGGCCGCCGTAATGGCGCTCGTTCAGCCGCCAGTCCTCGATCACCGGCACAGCCTTCAACCCGGCCGACGACAGGGCCAGGGCGCCGGTGCGTTTCGCCCGCGTCAGGACCGAGGTGAACATCACGGCGGGTTTGAACCCCGCCTCAGCGATCAGTTCGCCGCCACGCCGCGCCTGGGCCTCGCCCTCGGCGGTCAGGTCGACGTCGACCCAGCCCGTGAAACGGTTCTCGAGATTCCATTGGCTCTGGCCGTGGCGCAGCAGGATCAGGCGGGGCATAGGCTCTCCAGGTCAGCCTGTCGGGGTAGGGCGACCCACCCGAAGGGTCAAGCGCCGGGCGAACCGCAGGCGGCGGCGCGGATCAGATCGATGGACAGGCCCTGGCCCCGCCAGACCTCACCAAAGCCGGTCCGGTGATCGTTCGAATAGACCGCGACGGCGAGTTTCAGATCGGGAAGCAGAAAGTTTCGGACCTGGACCCCGCCGATTTCGCCGTAGCGTTCGACCAGCCGGGTCTTGCCGATACACCCGCCCAGATCCGGCGAATAGGACCAGACGCTGAGCGCCGCGTAGCCCGACGCCGGATCACCAGTCAGCATAGTCTCCAGCGAGCCGGCCGACATCAGCCGCCCCTCCATCAGAGCGACGTCGATCGTCAGCAGGTCCTCGATCCTTCCATAAAGGCCGCCGGCGGGGCCGTAACCCGACGGCCAGACGGGGGCCTCGGCCGAGCCGTCTTCCATCGTCGCCTCGATCCGGGCTTCATCGGGCAGGGCGAGTGTAACGCCGAGCGGGGCGCCGATGCGGACATTCACAAGGTCGAGGTAGGACGAGGCGGTCACGGCCTCCAGCACCTTGCCCAGGATGATGGTGTCGCAGTTGTTATAGAGGAAGACCGATCCCGGTTCGGCCGCGGCGGTCGTGCAGTACAGCGCCAGATCACCCGGCGGACCGTTAAGCAGTTCCGACTGACCGGCCAGTCCCGAGCGGTGCGCCAGAAGCTGTCGGATGGTGATGCGGTCGGCGTTGGGAAGGGTCGGCAGCCGAACATAGGACGAAACCGGCGCATCGAGGGAAAGGGCGCCGTCATCGATCTGCTGGAAGACCAGAATGGCCGTGATCATCTTGGAAACCGAGGCCCAGCGAAACGCCGCCGACGGATCGTGGGGGCGACCCGGCCCCGCCTGACCCAGGAGACCCGTAGACATTCGGCCTTCCCGCGCGACGCCGAAAACTCCGGCGTAGCCCGGCTCGACGGACAGGCGGGCCTGGACGGCGTCGCGGCCGTCCTGTGCGGTCTGCGCGGACGCATCTGCGGGCAGGATCAAAAGCAGCGCCGCCGCTGCGACGCAGGCCAGCCGTTTCGTCATTGGAGCCCCCAGGGACCGATCATCGCCGCTTCCACGCGCAGCCATAACACCGATCGCACGTTGTTGTGGGCCCGAAAGCCTGCGGCTATACCGCCGGTCGTCTGGACCTCCCCCGCCTTCAAGGACATCGCATGCTGAAGCCCCGCCAGGACCTGGTTCCGAACACCTTCGAATTCGAAACCATCCCCCTGGTCAAGCCGACAGGCTTCCGGGAGTACGACGCCCGCTGGATTCTGGAGAAGGAGATCAACCTCCTCGGCATCCAGGCCCTGGGTCTGGCCCTCGCCACCTATGTTCACGAGAGTGGCATCCAGCCGCGCATCGTCGTCGGCCACGACTTCCGCTCCTATTCCTCGACCGTGAAGCACGCCCTGATCATCGGCCTTCTGGAAGGCGGGATGGAGGTGCTGGACATCGGTCTGGCCCTGTCGCCGATGGCCTATTTCGGTCAGTTCGCGCTGGAGGCCCCCTGCGTCGCCATGGTCACCGCCTCGCACAACGAGAACGGCTGGACCGGGGTCAAGATGGGCACCAACCCGCCGGTCACCTTCGGCCCCGAGGAGATCGGCAGGCTCAAGGAGATCGTCCTCGAGGGAACCGGCGTCGCGCGGCCCGGCGGGCGTCTGGAGCGGGTCCAGAATTTCCGCGAGCCCTACCTTCAGGAGGTGGTCGGTTCGATCAGGCTGAGCCGCCCGCTGAAGGTGGTCTGCGCCTGCGGCAACGGCACGGCCGGCGCCTTCGCCCCCGAGGCCCTGCGCCGCATGGGCTGCGAGGTCATCGAGATGGACTGCGACCTCGACTACACCTTCCCCAAATACAATCCCAACCCCGAAGACCACGCCATGCTGATGCAGATGGCGGCGCGGGTGAAGGAGACCGGCGCCGACCTCGCCCTGGGCTTCGACGGCGACGGCGACCGCTGCGGCGTTGTGGACAACACCGGCGAGGAAATCTTCGCCGACAAGATCGGCCTCCTGTTGGCCCGCGACCTGTCGGCCCTGCACGCCAACGCCACCTTCGTCGTCGATGTGAAATCGACCGGCCTCTACAAGACCGACGAGGTCCTGAAGGCCAACGGCGCGACCACCGTCTACTGGAAGACCGGCCACTCCTACATCAAGCGCAAGACCGCCGAACTGGGCGCCCTGGCCGGGTTCGAGAAGTCGGGCCACTTCTTCCTCGCGAACCCGATCGGGCGTGGCTACGATGACGGCCTGGTCGCCGCCGCCGCCGTCCTGCAGATGCTGGATCGCAATCCGGGCAAGACCCTGTTCGATCTCAAGTCGTCCCTGCCGGACGCCTGGACCAGCCTGACCATGTCGCCCCACTGCGACGACGAGCTGAAATACGATGTCCTGGCCAAGGTCGTGGCCGAATACGAAAAGCTCGCGGCCGAAGGCGGCTCGATCCTGGGCCGCAAGATCGTCGAGGTCATCACGGTCAACGGCGCGCGGGTGCATCTGGAGGACGGATCGTGGGTCCTGGTCCGCGCCTCTTCGAACAAGCCGGAGATGGTCGTAGTCGTCGAATCCATGCGTTCCGAGGACGACATGCGCGCCCTGTTCCACAAGGAGGTGAAGCCGCGGCTCGCCGCCCACCCCGAGGTCGGCGCCTACAACCAGGAAATCTGACCGAGCGTCTCCTCCCTGTTCGCCGCCTGGCGAACAGGGAGGTGGCGGCGAGCTCTTCGCGAGCTGACGGAGGGGGTCTCCGTGCATCAAGAACCCCTCCGTCTCCTCCGCTTCGCTACGGATCCACCTCCCCATCGCTGCGCGACAGAGAGGAGACCGACGGCGAAGTTTGACCCCCGGCGCGGCGCGGTCCAGAACCGCCGCAACGGGCGGGAGGCGGCGTGACGGGACGGATCGACAGGGTCGCCATAGTCGGGGGCGGCTTCTCGGGGGCCATGCTCGCGGCGCGGCTGGCCGAACGGGGGACGAACGCCCTCCTGATCAACCGGACGCCGGACTTCGGGCTGGGCGTCGCCTATTCGACGCCGTTCGAAGGGCATCTGCTCAACGTCCGCTCGTCCAGGATGAGCGCCCTGGCCGACCGGCCCGATCATTTCGTTCGCTGGCTGGAGGCCAATGCGCCCGAACATGAGGATCCGGAGGGGTTCGCGCCGCGGATGATCTTCGGCCGCTATGTCCAGGCGAGGCTGGCCGAGGTCGAGGCCGCCCATCCCGGCCGGATCGAACGGGTGGTCGGCGAGGTCGCGGGCCTGGAGGCTGGCGGCGTCGCCCTGTCCGACGGCCGCCGCATTGCCGCCGACGCTGTCGTCCTGACCACCGGCAATCCGGCCCCGCGTACGGCCTCGGGCGAGGCGGGGGCGGTCCTCTCCGACCCCTGGGCGCCGGGCGCGCTCGATTCCGTCGGCGCCGAAGACGACATCCTGATCGTCGGCACGGGCCTGACCATGGTAGATATGCTGCTGTCGCTGGAGGGACGCGGCTGGCGCGGACGGGCGATGGCCCTGTCCCGCCGCGGCCTGCTGCCCCGGGCGCACGGCGAGCTTCCCGATCCGCCTGCGCGGGCATCGCCGGCCCTGTTGAACGGTCCGCTGTCCGCGCGTCTGGCCGAGGCGCGAAAGGTTTCCGCCCGCTCGGGCTGGCGCGAGATGATGGAGGGCCTGCGCCCGATCACCGCCGACCTGTGGGGCGAAGCCGATATCGCCACGCGCGGCCGGATCGTGCGCCATCTGCGGCCGTGGTGGGACGTCCACCGCCACCGGCTGCCGCCGCAGATCGGCGCCCAGATCGACCGGCTGCTAGCCGAGGGTCGGCTCGCCGTCTTCTCCGGCCGGGTGAAGGCGATCACCGCCGATGCGGACGGCGTCCGTCTCGAGTGGCGCCCCCGTCAGGGCCCGGCCCGGGAACCGCTGACCGCCCGCTGGCTGATCGACTGCACCGGCCCCGGCCATGCGCCCGAGGCCGATCCCGTGACCGGCCCCCTGCTGATCGACGGCCGGGCCCGGCTGGATCCGTTGCGGCTGGGGCTGGAGCTGGACGCCTCCGGCCGGGTGCTGGCGGCCGACGGAGACGCCGATCCACGACTGTTCGTGCTCGGCCCGCCGGCCCGCGCCGCCTTCTGGGAGACGATCGCCGTGCCGGATATCAGGAAGCGGATCGAGGATGTGGTCCTGGCGCTCGTCTAGCGGCAGACCCCGTCCGCAGGTTGATCCCGTATTCGACACTCGCCTTGAGCGCCGGGAGCGTCCGGGACCGGCCCAGGCCGTTACCATAGGACGCCTTCAGTCCGGTCGGACGGGATCGCAGGGCGCGGTCAGACCGGGCGGGCGCCCTCACCCTTCGAGCCCTCTACCGAGCCGGCGTCCGGTCTTCCCGCGCTCCAGACCGAGACCGCCGTCAGCAGCCCGACCATATTGATCGGCTTGGCCAGACAGTCGTCGATGCCGACGGCGGCATAGGTGGCGAGTTGTTCAGGCAGGGTGTTGGCGGTGACCGCGATGATCGGGACAGCACCCCTGATGCTCGGCAGGGCCCGGATGCGCCGGGACGCCTCCACCCCGTCCATGACCGGCATGGCGATGTCCATCAGGATCAGGTCGAAGTCACCCTGTTCGACCGCCGTCAGACCCTGAAGACCGTCGTCGGCGGTCTCGCACCGGATGCCCTGGGTCGCCAGGATTGTGGCCACCAGGGTGCGGTTGTTCTCATTGTCGTCGATATAGAGGACCACCGGTCCACTGTCGGGGTTGCGCACAGCGGACGTTGCGGCCATCGGTGTGACGGTCGGCGGCAGGACGTTCCCTTGCCCTTCAGGGACGATCACGTCCTGGTCCGACACGACGATCATCTCATTGACCAGCGTCAGCAGCCGCTGGCCCGCCTCATGGATCCGTCCGGCCTGTTGCAGCGTCCGCTCCGGCAGGGCGTCGTGCGCCATCACCTCGGCGAAGCCGAGGATCGCGTTCAGCGGCGTGCGCAGCTCGTGCGACATGTCGGACAAGAACTGCTGGCGCGCCTCGGCCATGGCGGCCTTCTGTTCGGCAGCGGCGCGGGCCTGTTCGGCCTCGACCCGGGCGGTGACGTCCTGTTCGCTGAGCAGCAGGCCGATTTCGCCCGTCACAGGGTCTGGCACAGCGGTCAGGACCAGATGGTGCCAGCGGATCCCCTGTGCGGTGCGGATCTCGCACACATCGAAGGCGCTATGGCCTTCCAGGGCGCGCGTACGCAGACTTTCCACGGCCTCGGGCCTGACAAACCGCTCCGCATAGGCAAGGGTTTCGCTGCCGTAGGCGCTGAAGGCGGCGGGGTTGCAGAACAGGGCCCCGCCCTCCTGGTCAAACAGGGAAATGAGGGTGGGTGCATAGCGCAGCGCCTCGACAGCGCGCCGCTCAGCCGGCCCGACCTCGATCGGCGCTGCCTCGAACAGCAGGACGGGCCGATCGTCGTCGAGCACGAAGGTCGAGATGGTCGCCTTCACCGTGACCGGCTGCCCGTTTGGATAGAAGGTCCAGCGCTCGCTGACCGTTTCGCCGTCCGCCGTGGCCTGCACCAGTCGGGCGGTCCGCGCCTTGACGGCGGGCGACAGGTCGGAGAAGTCCCGGGCAAGCAGGGCCTCGAGCGTATCCGATCCCCAAAGGGCCAGGGCGGGTATATTGGCGTACACGCCCTTGCTGGCCGCCGGGTCGAACATCCAGATCGGCCGACGCAGCCGGTCCCAGGCCAGGAACAGGGACGAGTCATCCAGGGCAGGGGCCGCGCTGTGCATGAAATCTGCCATGCCAGAGCGACCTGAATTTTCACTTAAGTCCCGGTGATATCGGGTTAGCCTGCCGCCTTCACCGCCGCCGCCACGTCAGCCACGACGCGTTTGACCAAGGCTGCGTCGTCGCCCTCGGCCATGACGCGGATCAGTTTCTCGGTGCCGGACGGGCGGACGAGCAGGCGACCCTGACCGGCGAGGGCCGCCTCGGCCTCGGCGATGGCGGCCTTGACCTTCGCGTCCTCGAGCGGCTTGCCGCCGGTGAAGCGGACGTTCTGGAGCAGCTGGGGGACGGGGTCGAACTGGCGGGCGAGTTCGCTCATCGGCTTGCCGCTTTCGACCAGCACGGCCAGCACCTGCAGCGCCGCCATCAGGCCGTCGCCGGTGGTGGCGTGATCGTGCAGGATCAGGTGGCCGGACTGTTCGCCGCCCAGGTTGAAGCCGCCCTCGCGCATCCGCTCCATGACGTAGCGGTCGCCGACCCTGGTCCGCTCCAGCGTCAGGCCGTCGCCGGTCAGGACGCGCTCGAGGCCGAGGTTGGACATGACGGTGGCGACCACGCCGCCGCCCTTGAGGACGCCGCGCCGGGCCCAGTCGCGGCCGATCAGGGCCATGATCTGGTCGCCGTCGACGACCCTGCCGTTCTCGTCGCAGATGATCAGCCGGTCGGCGTCGCCGTCGAGGGCGATGCCGATGTCGGCCCGCTTCTCCTTGACCACGGCCGCCAGCGTCGCCGGATGGGTCGAGCCGCAGTCGGCGTTGATATTGGTCCCGTTGGGCGAGACCCCGACCGAACAGACCTCGGCGCCCAGTTCATAGAGGGTGGTGGGCGCGACCTTGTAGCCGGCGCCGTTGGCGCAATCGATGGCGATGCGCAGACCCGACAGCGACAGGTGACGCGGGAAGGCCGCCTTGGCGATCTCGATATAACGGGCCTGGGCGTCGTCGATGCGCTTGACCCGGCCCAACCGGTCGGAGACCGCGAGCCCCTCGTTGAGGCCGTCGTCCATCATGGATTCGATCCTGAGCTCCGTCTCGTCCGACAGCTTGTAGCCGTCGGGGCCGAACAGCTTGATGCCGTTGTCCGCATAGTCGTTGTGCGAGGCGGAAATCATCACGCCCAGATCGGCCCGCATCGACCGGGTCATCATCGCCACGCCCGGCGTCGGCAGCGGACCGAAGGTCAGGACGTCCATGCCCACCGACGCGAACCCCGCCACCAGGGCCGGCTCGATCATATAGCCCGACAGGCGGGTGTCCTTGCCGATCACCACCAGATGGCGGCGGTCGTCGCCCGACATGAAAAGCTTGCCCGCCGCCAGACCGACGCGAAGGGCGACCTCGGCCGTCATCGGACTGGTGTTCGCCTTGCCGCGAATGCCGTCCGTACCGAAATATTTGCGCTCGCCCATGTGCGGCCCTCCGCCGAAACCTGCCGAAACGCCTTTTTAGGTGTCGGCGTCCTAAGGCCGTCCTAGAGCAGACCATCCCGGCCGTCATCCTCGGCCGTAGACGACTTTGCGGCTGGAGCGACCTGGAATGTGCGGCATCATCGGCATCGTCGGAATCCAGCCGGTCTCGGATCGCCTGATCGAAAGCCTGAAGCGGCTCGAGTACCGCGGCTATGACTCGGCCGGGATCGCCGCCCAGGTCAACGGGGTGCTGGAGCGCCGTCGCGCGCCCGGCAAGCTGAAGGCGCTGGAAAAGGTGCTGGCGGCGAATCCGCTGGTGGCCACGACCGGCATCGGCCACACCCGCTGGGCCACCCACGGCGCCCCGACCGAGGCCAACGCCCACCCGCACATCGCCGGCCGCGTCGCCGTCGTCCACAACGGCATCATCGAGAATTTCGCCGAGCTGAAGGCCGAGCTGATCGCCGCCGGCCGCGTCTTCTCGTCCGAGACGGACACCGAGGTGGTCGCCCATCTGCTGGATTCGGAGCTGGCCACAGGCCTGTCCCCGCTCGATGCCTTCAAGGCGACGCTGGACCGGCTGTCGGGCGCGTTCGCCCTTTGCGTGCTGATCTCGGGCGAGGACGAGGTGATCCTGGCGGCGCGCAACGGCCCGCCCCTGGCCGTGGGTCACGGCGACGGGGAGATGTTCATCGGCTCGGACGGCCTGGCCCTGGGGCCGTTCACCAACCGGATCACCTATCTGGAAGACGGCGACTACGTCATCGCCACCCATGGCGGGGCCCGTATCTTCGACGCCTCGGGGTCGGAGGTCGCGCGGCCGATCAAGATCGTGCCCGCCTCCGCTGTCCTGATGGAGAAGGGCAACTACCGGCACTTCATGGAAAAGGAGATCCATGACCAGCCGGAGGGGTGCCAGCGCACCATCGCCGCCTATGTCGACACCCTGACGGGCCGCACGAAAATCGCCGGCGACGTCGACTTCGCGAGCCTCGACCGGATCCAGATCGTCGCCTGCGGCACGTCGTACATCGCCGGAATGATCGGCCGGTACCTGATCGAACAGCTGGCTGACCTGCCTGTGGACGTCGAGATTGCCTCGGAGTTCCGCTACCGGAACCCGTCGCTGCGGCCCAATGCCTTGGCCATCGCCATGTCGCAGTCGGGCGAGACCGCCGACACCCTGGCCGCCTTCCGTCATTGCGCGCAGGCAGGGATGAAGACGGCGGCCATCGTCAACGCCACGGAATCAACGATTGCCCGCGAGGCCGACGTCGTCTGGCCGATCCATTGCGGTCCCGAGATCGGCGTCGCCTCGACCAAGGCCTTCACCGCCCAGGTCTCGGTCATGATCGCCATCGCTATCGCTGCGGCCAGGGCGCGCGGCCGGATCGACGAGGTCGAGGAACAGCGTCTGATCCGCGTCCTGCTGGAGGCGCCGCGCCTGATCGCCGAGGCCATCGGGCTGGAGGACGCGCTGAAGGACATCGCCGTCGAGATCGCCAAGGCGCGGGACGTCCTCTACCTCGGCCGCGGCCCGATGTCGGCCCTGGCGCTGGAGGGCGCGCTGAAGCTCAAGGAGATCAGCTATATCCACGCCGAGGGCTATGCCGCGGGCGAGCTGAAGCACGGCCCGATCGCCCTGGTCGACGAGGCGACCCCGATCATCATCCTCGCCCCCTACGACAGCTGGTTCGAGAAATCGGCCTCGAACATGAGCGAGGTCATGGCGCGCGGCGGTCAGGTGGTCTTCATCACCGACCCGGAAGGGGCGAAACACGCTCCGGCGGGCGCCAGGGTGGTCGTCACGGCTCCGGCCTGCGATCCGCTGATCTCGGCCCTGGTGATGGCCGCCCCGATCCAGCTGCTGGCCTATCACGTGGCCGTGGTGAAGGGCGCCGACGTGGATCAGCCGCGAAACCTGGCCAAGTCGGTGACGGTCGAATAGCGAAATCGCGCGGACGGGGCTACGAAACCGGGCGACGCGCGTTACGCTCGCCGTCGCTGTCTGGGAGCTTTCATGAGTTCGTCGTCGTCCCGCGTCCGCAAGGCCGTCCTTCCCGTCGCCGGTCTGGGCACGCGGGTGCTGCCTGCCGCCAAGACGACGCCCAAGAACATGCTCAATGTGTTCGACCGGCCCCTGCTGTCTCACATCGTGGAAGAGGCGCGCGCCTCCGGCATTGAGCACATGATCTTCGTGGTGGGCCGCGGTCAGACCTCGATCGAGGATTATTTCGACCACGGCTACGAGGTTGAGGCGATCCTCAAGGCCAAGGGCAAGGACGACATCCTGGCCCAGATCCTGGCCGACCTGCCACGTCCCGGCGAAATGAGCTTCGTGCGTCAGATGGCGCCCCTGGGTCTGGGCCACGCGGTCTTCTGCGCGCGCGACCTGATCGGCGACGAGCCGTTTGCCGTCATCCTGCCCGACATGCTGATGATGGCGGAGACCCCGGCCCTGAAACAGGCGATCGAAGCCCACGACCAGACCGGCGGAAACATCGTCGTGGTCGAGCAGGCGCCCGAAGGAGAGACCCACAAATACGGCATCGTCGCGCTGGATGGGCAGGACGGGCGCCTGAACCGGATGACCGGCATGGTCGAGAAGCCGCCGCTGGGGACCGAGCCGTCGAACCTGTTCATCTCCGGCCGCTATGTGCTGACGCCCGACATCTTCCCCCTGCTGGCCGACCAGCAGTCGGGCGCGGGCGGCGAAATCCAGCTGACCGACGCCATGGCCCGGCTGATGAAGGTCAAGGATTTCCACGCGCTGGAATACGAGGGGACGACCTTCGACTGCGGCGATCCTGTGGGGCTGCTCAGGGCCAATGTCGCCTATGGGCTGAAGCATGCGGGCCTCGGCCAGGCGGCGCGTGCGGCGATCGCGCCCCTGCTTTAGGCAACAGCTCCGCTTTGCTCCAATCCCCGCCTTCGGCTAGGCAAGGTTGGGGCGGAGGAAAAGACGCGATGAAGGTACTGGTTCTGGGCGGGGATGGCTTCTGCGGCTGGCCCACGGCGCTGCATCTGTCGGCCCGCGGCTGGGACGTGATCGTCGTCGACAACCTCAGCCGCCGGAACATCGACAACGAGCTGGAGGTCCAGTCCCTGACCCCCATCCGGACCATGGGCGAGCGGATCGCCGCATGGAAGGACGTCAGCGGCCGCGAGATCGGCTTCGTCAACATGACCGTCGGCAAGGAATTCGACCGCCTCGTCGCCCTGATCAGGGACGAAAAGCCCGACAGCGTCGTCCATTTCGCCGAACAGCGGGCCGCCCCCTATTCGATGAAGTCGGCGCGGCACAAGCTCTACACGGTCGACAACAACATCAACGCCACCAACCACCTGCTGGCCGCCATCGTCGAGAGCGGGCTGGACGTCCACCTGGCCCACCTGGGGACCATGGGGGTCTATGGCTACACCACCGCCGGGCTGCGCATCCCGGAAGGCTATCTGAAGGTCACGGTCCAGACCGACTTCGGCCCGACCGAACAGGAGATCCTGTTCCCGCCGAACCCCGGCTCGATCTACCATATGACCAAGACCCAGGACGCCCTGCTGTTCCAGTTCTACGCCAAGAACGACGGCGTCCGGATCACCGACCTGCACCAGGGCATCGTCTGGGGCGCCCAGACCGAGGAAACCCGTCAGGACGAGCGGCTGATCAACCGGTTCGACTATGACGGCGACTACGGCACCGTCCTGAATCGCTTCCTCATGCAGGGCGCGCTCGGCTATCCGCTGACGGTGCACGGCACGGGCGGCCAGACGCGGGCCTTCATCCACATCCAGGACACGGTGCGCTGCGTCGAACTGGCCCTGAAGAACCCGCCGAAGAAGGGCGAACGGGTCAAGATCTTGAACCAGATGACCGAGAGCCGCCGGGTCCGCGACCTCGCCGCCATGGTCGCCGGGATGACGGGCGCCGAGGTCCAGAACGTCGCCAATCCCCGTCTTGAGGCCGACGAGAACGAGCTGGTCGTCGCCAACGACCAGTTCCGCGACCTGGGGCTGAAGCCGATCACCCTGGCCGAGGGGCTGATGGCCGACGTCACCGACATCGCGCGCCGCTATGCCGACCGGGCCGACCGGACCAAGATTCCCTGCGTCTCCGCCTGGAACGGCAAGCGGGCCGAAGCCTTGCGCGCCGCGCCGGAACCCGCGCCGGCGCCCGTTCCCACTCCCGCCAAGGCGCGGGTCGGCTGAGCCCAGGAATGGCGCACGGGTCTCTGCTGATTTTCGGCGCCGGCTATCTCGGTCAGGCGGTGCTGGCCGAGGCGGCGAAACGCGGCCTGTCAACGGCGGCGACCTCGCGCGACCCGGAACGCCGGGCTGCGCTGACGGCCGACGGCGTCGCGGCCGTCGATCCTGCGGACAAGGCGGCGCTGGCCACGGCGGTCAGCCAGGCTTCCGCCATCCTGATTACCGCTCCGCCGGAGGGCCACGGCTGTCCCGGGGCGAAAGCCCTGTTGCCCGCCCTGACCGAGGCGCAGGCCTATCCCGACTGGATCGGCTACGTCTCCTCGACCGCCGTCTATGGCGATCGCGACGGCGGCTGGGTGTTCGAGGACGACGCCCTGAACGCGTCCAGCCTCGAGGGCGCGCGTCGCGTCCGGGCCGAGGCAGATTGGCTGGATGCCGGCCGCGGCATGGGGCTGACGGTGCAGGTGTTCCGCCTGCCGGCCATCTACGGCCCCGGCCGGTCGGTGGTCGACCGGCTTCGCGATGGCTCGGCGAGGATCGTGCGCAAGCCCGGCCAGGTCTTCAACCGCATCTATGTCGACGACGCCGTCGCCGGTCTGTTCGCCTCAATGGCCCGGCCCAGGCCGGGCGCGGCCTACAATCTGGCCGACGATGCGCCCTCGCCGGTCGATGTCGTCATGGCCGACGCCGCGCGGCGCATGGGACTGCCGCAGCCGCCCGAGGTCGACTGGACCGATCCATCGGTGTCGGACGCGATGCGGCGCTTCTATCTCGACAGCAAACGTATCTCGAACGCCCGCGCCAAGGCTGAACTGGGCTGGCGACCGGCCCATCCGACCTGGCGCGAGGGGCTGGAGGCGATCTTGGCAGTGTGATCGTGTCTCTTCCCCGCGCCGCAGGCGGGGGGAGGTGGATCCGGAGCGAAGCGGAGGAGACGGAGGGGTTCTTTCTGCATGCGGCCAGAACCCCTCCGTCAGCTCGCAAGGGCTCGCTGCCACCTCCCCATCGGCTACGCCGACAGGGAGGAGACATGCTGCCTAGCCCACCCGCGGGGTCTTCAGCCTGCGCTTGTTGGCATGGGTGTCCGGCGCCGTGCCCAGGGCCTCGGGGATCTCGCCCTTGAAGTAGAACCGCTGCCACGCCTCTTTCGCCGCATCGGGATCGCCGCTGGCGAGCCTCGTATTGAAGTCGGTGCGCTGGCGGTTCCAGGCCTCGAACTGGCCCTTCATCACGGGATTGGACTCCAGCGTCCGGATGACCGGCTGGACCGCCTCCATCTTGCGGTGCTCGACCAGGTGGATGAAGCAGAAGGGCTCGCCGCGCTCGAACTTCACCCGGCCCGGGCGCGTGAACAGCCAGTTCATGGTGAAGGGGAAGGGCAGCCAGTCCGTCTCGATCAGGCCGACCAGCGGCTGGATGCCGTCCTTCATATGGTTGGGCGAGCCCCCGCAGATCATCCCCCAGCCCGGCGGCGTGCGGAACAGATACTGGGGGTGCATGGTCAGGACCCCGCGCGAGAAGTGCGAGGTGACGAAATGGTCCAGCTCGGGCTGGGGCCGTTCGGGCGTGATAGTGATGTCGGCCTGCGACGGCCCGCCGTTCCACTCCGCCGTGAAGGTGAAGGGGCACAGGATCTCCCACCCCGTGGTGTTGGCCATGGTCAGGGGCAGGCAGCGATACGGATGCCGGCTGACGAAGGCGTCCATCCAGTTCCGCGACTGGCGCCCGGGCACCAGATCCGGCGGCCGGGCCGACATGGGGTAGCATTCCAGTTCCAAGGCGACGCTCCGGGCGGTATCGAGGTGCATCACTCCTAGCCCGGCCAAGCATGACCGCTCAACCACTGCATGATCGAGACAGTCTGATCGCCTGGATGGCCGAGCGGGGCATCGAGCAGACGACCCACGACCACCCCGCCGTCTTCACCGTCGACGAGGGCCACGAGATCAAGGCCGCCATGCCCGGCGCCCACACCAAGAACCTGTTCCTCAAGGACAAGAAGGGCCGGCTGTGGCTGATCTCGGCGCGCCAGGACACGGTCATCGACCTGAAGGCCGCGCCCCGGACCATCGGCTCGGACCGGGTGTCGTTCGGCAATGAGGTCCTGATGCACGAGACCCTCGGCGTGCGGCCGGGCTCGGTCACGGCGCTGGGGCTCATCAACGACGTCGACCGACGGGTGACCTTCGTCATCGACCGGCGGCTGTGGGAGGCCGATATCGTCAACTTCCACCCCCTGACGAATACGGCGACCACGGCTCTGAGCCAGGCCGCGTTCCGGCGCGTGCTGGCCGAGATCGGGCGGGAACCGTTGGTGAAGGACTTTTCAGGCAACGCCTCCGGCGACTTGCCGCAGGCGGCCTCCGCGACCATCTGAGCCCTACCGCGTTACAGCCCCGAGCTTCAAAGAGATCCGATGACCCTTGCCGATCCCCAGCCCTCCGGAACCGACGACCTAATCAAGGACGGCTCCGACGCCGGCTTCATGGACGACGTGATCGCCCAGTCGAAGGTTCAGCCCGTCATTGTCGACTTCTGGGCCACCTGGTGCGGCCCGTGCCGCACCCTGACCCCCGCCCTGGAAAAACAGGTCCGGGCGGCCGCCGGCGCGGTCAAACTGGTCAAGATCGATGTCGACAAGAACCCCGCCTACGCCGGCCAGCTGAAGGTCCAGTCGATCCCGACCGTCTACGCCTTCGTCGACGGCCAGCCGGTCGACGGCTTCCAGGGCGCGGTCCCGGAAAGCCAGATCAAGGCCTTCATCGAAAAGCTGTCGGGCGGCGCGGGCGTCAACACCGATGTCGAACAGCTGCTGTCGCTCGGCGAGGAATCGCTGGGCCTCAATGATTTCGGCGGCGCGGCCCAGGCCTTCGCCCACGTCCTGACCATGGAGCCGGAAAACCAGAAGGCCATCGCCGGCATGGCGCGGGTCTATCTGGCAGGCGGCGACGCGGATCAGGCGCGCCAGACCATCGCCATGGCCCCGCAGGATTCCACCGAACCCTCGGTCGTCACGGTCCGGGCCCAGCTGGCCCTGTCGTCGAGCGCCCCGACCGGCGAGACCGCCGCGCTCGAGGCCAGGGTGAAGGCCGATCCCAACGATCATCAGGCCCGCTACGACCTGGCCTTGGCCCAGGCGGCCGAAGGCGACCTGAAGGGCGCAGCGACCAGTTTGCTCGACATCGTGTCGGCCGATCGCGATTGGAACGACCAGGCGGCCAGGAAGCATCTTCTGGTCGTGTTCGAGGCCGCCGGCCTGTCGTCCGACATTGCAAAAGACGGCCGCCGCCGCCTGTCTTCCATTCTGTTTTCCTGAAGGACGTTCGATGGCCCAGGGCTATGTGAAGGCCGTTGACCTGCCCCAGGTGATCCCGGTGTTTCCGCTGCCGGGGGCCATCCTGCTGCCGCGCGGTCAGCTGCCGCTGAACATCTTCGAGCCGCGCTACCTGAACATGATCGACGACGCGATGGCGGGCGACCGGGTTCTGGGCCTGATCCAGCCGTCCGGCGGGCCGGCGCGGTTGCCCAGCCTTTCGGCGGTGGGGTGCGCCGGACGGATCACCAGCTTCGCGGAGACGTCCGACGGCCGCTATCTGGTCACCCTGACCGGGGTGGCGCGGTTCCGGGTGGCGTCGGAACTGCCGACCCAGACCCCCTATCGCCAGGTCCGCGCCGCCTTCGCTCCGTTCGAGGCCGACCTGTCCGCCCCCCACGGCGGCGAGGCGTTCGACCGCGAGGCCTTCCTCGCCGGGCTGAAACACTATCTGGAGCGGCGTCAGCTGGAGATCGACTGGGAGACGGCCGAGGCCGCGCCGCAGGAGGCCCTGATCAACAGCCTGTCCATGGCCCTGCCGTTCGAACCGGC
The DNA here is from genome assembly GCF_049897665.1 of Brevundimonas sp. TWP2-3-4b1. Taxonomy (NCBI): domain Bacteria; kingdom Pseudomonadati; phylum Pseudomonadota; class Alphaproteobacteria; order Caulobacterales; family Caulobacteraceae; genus Brevundimonas; species Brevundimonas sp. TWP2-3-4b1. The sequence goes on from NZ_JAFCWQ010000022.1 coordinate 44,198, forward strand.
CGAGAAACAGGCCCTGCTGGAATCTCCGGCGCTCGCAGACCGCGTCGAGGTCCTGACCACCCTGATGCGCATCGACGCGGCCGAGACCGGCGACGGCGACACGCCCACGTCGATGCAGTAAGCAGAACCCCCTCGATCCACAGAAGGACCGGGCTCAAGCAGCGAGCGCCCGCGGCGCAAGCGGTAGCCCTCTACAAAAAATGAGCGATGCTTTTCACACGCCGTCATCGGTCGACCCGCGCCTGCTGGAAGTCCTCGTCTGCCCGGTCACGCGCGGACGGCTCGACTACGACCGCGAGGCCAACGAGCTGATCTCCAGGGGCGCCAAACTGGCCTTCCCGATCCGCGACGGCGTTCCAATCATGCTGCCGGAAGAGGCGCGGTCGCTCGATTAGATCAACCGGTCTCCTCCCTGTTCGCCGCCTGGCGAATGGGGAGGTGGCAGCGAGCCTCTTCGCGAGCTGACGGAGGGGTTCTCCGCGCAAGCGAGACAGGAACCCCTCCGTCTCTCCGCTCCGCTCCGAGCCACCTCCCCATCGCTGCGCGACAGGGAGGAGACGTGTTCCTCAGACCAGCTCGCCCCTGAGCAGCTTCGGCAGATCCCCCGTCGCACCGCCGGCCTCGCGCATGAAGGCGCGGCGGAGGGGACCGATACGGTTCACCGCCGCCATGCCGAGATCTCGCGCCAGGCGCACCGGCGGCAGATCGTTGGAGAACAGCCGCACGAAGCCGTCGAAACCGGCGGCCAGCGCCACATTGTCGAACCGGCGCCAGCGGGCGTAGCGGTCCAGCGTCACTGGCGAGCCGATGTCCTCGCCCAGCCGCATCGCCTCGATCAGCACCTCGGCGAGGGCGGCGGCGTCCTTCAGCCCCATGTTGAGGCCCTGACCCGCGACCGGGTGAACCCCGTGGGCCGCGTCGCCGATGATCGCCGTGCGCGGCGCGGTCAGTGTCGTCGCCAGCTCCAGCCCCAGCGGATAAACGAAGCGCGGACCCTCCGGCATCGCGCCGTCGAGGAAATCGCCGAACCGCCGGATCAGATGCGCCTGGAAGGCCTCGTCCGAACAGGCCTTCAGCGCCTCGGCGGCGCGGGTGCCTTCGGTCCAGACCAGGCTGGCGCGCTGTTCGGTCAGGGGCAGGATGGCGAACGGGCCGCCGGGCAGGAAATATTCGTGGGCGACATTGCCGTGGTCGCGGCCCAGCCGGACCGTCGCCACCACCCCGGACTGGCCATAGCCCCAGCCGACCGTCTCGATCCCGGCCGCCTTGCGCACCTTCGACCCTCGCCCCTCGGCGCCGACCACGACCGGGGCGCTGACGACCGAGCCGTCGGCGAGCGTCACGCGCGCGGCAGGGTTCGTCTGTTCGCCCCCGACCACGGAACCGGGCGTGCGCAGATCGATGTCGCTCGCCGTCACCGCCTCGGCCAGGGCCGCACGGATACGGCGGTTCTCGACCATATAGCCCAGGGGCTCGCCGCCGTTGGCGTCGCCGATCTCGTCGGCATCAAAGCGCAGGAAGGCCGGCGACGCGGCCTTTGACGCCGCGCCCGGACGGCGTCCGTCGGTCACGAGAATCCGGTCCATGCGACAGGCATGGGGCCGGAGACCGTCGCCGAGACCCAGCGCGTCCAGCATGCGGAACGTCGAGAACGCAATCGCCGTCGATCGGCCGTCGAAGGTCGGGGCCAGCTGGGCCGGGAAGGGTTGAGGATCGATCAGGACGACCTTCAGCCCGCCCCGCGACGCGGCCAGGGCGAACGTCGCCCCTGCCATGCCTGCGCCGGCGACGATGACATCGTGAGTGTGGGGTGAGGCCATGGCCGCTTGTCGCCCCGTCCGGCGGGCGCGTCCAGTGGGCGTAATGTCTCCTCCCTGTTCGCCGCTTGGCGAAGGGGGAGGAGGCGATCTGTCGAGGTAAACAGCCCCATATGCATGGAACTTTACCAGACGCTTGCAAACGCAGGCCACCACTAAGGCCCGTCCGACTTTCGCTGCCTCATCCGACTTTTTCGAAGTCGGACGTCCGACTTGGGTTCGCGGTCTGTTCAAAGCTGCACATGCGGATCCGGTCCTCACGACCACCTGTCGAGAACTACTTCTCCGTCTTCAAGCGCGCCATGAAGGGCACCTATCAGCACTGCGCCAAGAAGCACCTGCATCGCTATCTGGCCGAGTTCGATTTCCGCTATTCGAACCGGTCGGCTCTGGGTTGCGAGGATCAGGAGCGCGCTGGTCGGCGTCAACGGCAAGCGCCTGAGCTACCGAGGGGGAACTGGTCTCAGGCCCCAAGCCGCAGCCTAACGGTCGGCACCGCCGCCGCAAATGGAACGCAAAATCTTAACTGGACGTTTATCCGAACGGCGCCTACCTTGCGTCGAGCACGGCCCTTGCTTGGTGATAAGTGCCCCCGGGCGCTTCTTCGGATAGCCAAGATTGCGGATTTCGCGGGCCGTGCCTAACTTTCAATAGTAGTGTTTCTGACCCCGGCCCCACAGGTCGTACTCATATGTGATCCGGTCTTTGATCAGATCATATGACCGAGTGTCCCCGAGTTCCCATTTTCTCTGGATCGCCCACGCACAGTAGTCGGCGACCTGAAGGCATGGGTCTGATCCCGCAGGCCAAAAGTCCGTCGCCCAAGAGTTTCTTACCGTCTGCTGCATGACGTCGTTAACCGGGCTTTCGAAGGAGCGCCGTTCCCTCCGCGTAACCACGGACGCGAAATCATTCTTCGCTGGGCTGCCTCACGCTGAGGTCGCTGCCCTCTGGGATGCGGTCTTCGATGACGACGGCCAGCGCAAGGCCTCTGCCGACGAGCGGGCGAAGGACGCGACCCGGCTATGGCAGTCCGCGAATGCCGCAATGACCGCCGAACAGCGTCAGGAGGTGCACCGCGTCTGCATCGACGACAGCTTCCCCCAGTGGATCATCCAGCGCGCTGCGGGCCACATGGACACGGCGTGGGAGGGAACCCGGCGCTGATCGGTCAGTTCGAGCCGGGCAAGAGCTACTACGTCGACTTCACGCCGATCGACTGACCTGTAGACACGTTCGGCTATGAAGCCCGCTCCGGTTCGCCGGGGCGGGCTTTCGTCGCTTCCGGGTCGATGTCTGCCACCGCACACAGGAACAGTTGCCCGATGCCTTGGTTAACCCGACAGTGATCGGCGACGCCGACGCTGTTCAAACGTGCCAACGAATGAACCGGCCCGCCCGCTCCCTAAAAGGGAGCGGGCGGGCCTTTCGCTGTTCGGATCAGAGCCCTGATCATGGCGGAGGCTCAAGGCGCGGGTCGTATAAGCAAGAGGTTACGACACCCCTTTTATCTTGCCCTCCGACCTATTCCGCGTCCGCCCGTCCATCCCACGGTTCCGGTCTCAGCAGGTATTGGAATGGCCAAACGCCTTTTCTGGTACGGCCGCAACGAGGGCAGTCCGCGCCAGGGATATATCCCACGCGGTAGCCGGGCCTCTGTTTGCTGTCTATGCCCAGCCTGCACCTTGGGCATTTGAATTTCAGCGCCGTCAAAGCGAAGACAGTCGCAACAACAAACGCAGGAATTGCAACGCTTAGATTAGACTCGATCGTCGCAACACCAACCAAGACCGAGACCATGGCAACAGCGACATAAGGGAGAGTTCTATACATTCAATCTAACCTCACTCACGTCGCCCGAACAGATTATCGACCCATGACTGCACCACGACCCGGCCTGCGCTGACGGTCGCTGATACCACTTGTGCACCAGGCGACATCGGGACTCGCATATCATTCGCGACGGTGACCTGCTTGGAGACGTGGCCCGAAACCGGCGCCAGGCTGGGGCCGACCGCGACGCCCGCAAACGGGACACTCGAACTGTCCGGCCCCGCCTGATCGAAGCGAGAAGTGGTGTATCCCGCCGTGACGCCCCCAACCGTCGTGCCAGCGCTCGCTTCCGTCGCGTACCCACGGACACTGCTGGTGTCGCCTGCGTAGACCGTAACACCGGCATTAGCTGAAATGTCATTGCCCACTTGGGGACCGGACGTAAGGTTCACGCCAACCCGAAGATCAGCTTCCGGTCCTCGACCAATATATGCTCCGACACCGACTTCAGCGAGCGCTGAGTTCCCAGTCGCCTGCACCTGAGCCGTGGCACGCAATCCATGAAGGGTGCCTATGATTAGGTCCGACACGCTCTGCTTGCCCGTGGGGTCCGTCCGGTTGACCGGATCGTTTGCGACATACGCATACAGGTTCAGCCCCTGCGCATACCCCACCGGGTCGGTCTGCAGGAACAGGACCCCCGACACACAGCCGACACGCCCACACAGCTTTTCTCTAGACGGCGCTGAGGTTTAGCAGTCGATCCGACGACACCGCTGGGGAGACGGCGCTGGAAAACCGTTGAAGTTGGTTTCGGGG